>JAEWNU010000297.1 GCA_023456995.1 Bacillota bacterium | reverse complement strand
GCTTTATCTGTTCCTGCACGCCATTGACAAGGCCCGCTATTTGTCTCTGCTCGACTTTTCCGCCCCCGCAACGGCAGAGGAGATGGCCGCAGCACAGCCGCAAGAGTCTGAAGCCGAAGTGACACCTGAAGCTACAGCCGCGCCCTTGAAAGCTGAGGTTGTTATTGATGATTTTGCCAAGCTCGACTTTAGAGTTTGCAAGGTATTAGAATGCGTAGAGGTGCCCAAAGCGCGCAACCTCTTGAAACTGACGCTCGACGACGGTCTGGGCGGGCGGCAGATTGTATCCAGCATTAAGGGTGAGTATAAACCCGAGGAGCTGATCGGCCGCAAAATTATTGTGGTGGCTAACCTAAAGCCCGCCAAGTTTGCCGGTGAAAAGAGCCAGGGTATGTTGCTGGCTGCCACCAGTGAGGCTAGCGGGTGCAAGGTCATTTTTGTAGATGATGCGGTTCCTTGCGGTACTGCCATCGGTTAATAATTATAAAAAATCCCGCTGTACCGGAAGGCACAGCGGGATTTTTTTGATCGCACAAAACTAAATATTTAGGGTCAGTGTGCGCGCTGGTTACTATTCAAGTTGATGCAGAGAGCAGACCGGCTGCCCCTGTACTATTTCTATGATACCATAACCACGTTTTCCGTCGCGGGGCTTTCCAAGGCTACCGGGGTTCATCAGCTGTACGCCAAGCTCGTCACGGTAAAGTTGACGGTGAGTGTGCCCAAACAGCGCTACAGCTGCGTTTTGCTGGCGAGCTTGGGTGGCCAGACGCTCGGGTGTATAATTGACGTTGAAAAGATGGCCGTGCGTCAAAAATATCCGTACTCCGTCGGTCTCAACCACCGTTGTATCTGGGGCGGTAGAAGTATAGTCACAGTTACCTCGCACAAAACGCACCGGCAACAGTGGCCACACGGCACGCAGATCGTCGATATCCTGTGCGCCGTCGCCGAGATGCAGCAGCAGGTCGATGCGGTCTTTTTCGCGTAATACAAGACGGTAGAGTGTATCAAAATCGTGGTGGGTATCTGAGACGATAAGAATTCTCATCGAGGTATCCTTCTGTCAGAACATTATTTTTGAGTATATTGTAAATTATCAAAGCCGGTAGCCTCAATAATCGGCTGTGTGTTTTGACCGTCTCCCCAATACGTGATCTGAACCCGATCCCCTTCGCGCGTGAGCGCTAGTTCGGATGAGAGACTCGAATTAACGGTTAGAATTCTGTTTTTATAGTCAGACAAAATGACAAAATAAATCGTATCCTCGCCATTATACTGGCTCGCAATGCGCTCTACGGTTCCAATAAGCTTTTGTTCGGAGCCGGATGAGGGTAATAGCTGGCTGCTCTCGTTGTTTTGGCGCAGGACCGTCTGATAGTTTCGATATGCCTGGGATATTGTTTCGCCGACCCCTACAGTGGAATAGTTCGCAACTGAAACCAAGGCATACTGCTTGATTAGCCCCTCCCGGTCCTTAAGTGTCATAAAATAGGTGGGAACACTGTCCACATTTATGATAAGCGGGAATGAAGCATAATAGCCTAGATGTTGAACCTTGCCCTGTGCCGAACCTTGCGCAGCGTATTCAGTCGCACCGTTCATCTGATAAAGCAGCGGTTTTTTGGTGACCATATCGACCATCATAAACCCGATAGCGCTTTCGTCGTTGCCTACACTGGTCAACCCGGTGAACAGGTAACAGCGCCCGTTGTTATAAACGATAGCATGGCCTTCAGACGACTGAAACTTATCCTTGTCGGCAAAGTTAAATATGCCATGAACATATTCGCCCTGGTTATCGATTTGTCTGCGAATAAAATATTCCGGCTGCACGCGGTCTACCCATTCGGGCACATTTGAGATTTGATATTTTTGGCTCGCGCCTGTTGAGGCGTTGACAATAATGACACCAGTTGCTTCCGGTAGGGCGAAACCACGCAGATTTTTGTAGGTGGTCACAATCCAATATGGAACGCCAGAGTCATCAAGTTCGAAGGAGTAATCCGTTATTCCTTCAAATAAAGCAGCCGTAAAACGCGTATGACGGCCAATATCGAACATGAGGTGCGATTGGGGCTGGTATTTGATTTTGTGACCCTCAACGTAATCGACGTCGTTGACATTTGTTGCGGATACGACAATGTAGCCGGGGGTGCCCGAAAGATTAGTCAACCATTTAAAAACGCCGGAATGATAAAGCGGCACGGCCCAAATGAGCTTATCGTTATTTCTCTGTATGGTCGGCTCCCCGAGAACGACCTGGCTGCCGAGCGAAGCGCGCTCGCCAAGCTTTTTATCCGCCAGCTTTCGAGCGAGCTCTTTATCAACAATCGGAACCTGAGAGAGATCGACGGCCTGCATGTCATTGGAAAACACCTGTTGACTGACGGCACCGAGCTGGTCTCGATAAGCCTTATAGTGGAAAACCGGCATAGAAAATATATTGTAGCCTATAAACAGAACCCATGGCACTATTAAAAACAGCTTTGCTGCTTTGGGGAACAATTTAAAATTTATTGCCCCTGGATTAATCGATGGACGGCCAGAAACGGTGTTAGATTCAAACAGTGAGAGGGCTCCGCCAAGTTTAAAAATGCACCATATCAGGGTGTAGGCGCTTATGACAATACACCAGAAAAATGCACCGTCGCTGTACATTGGATTAAAATTAACAGCGCTGCTAAACGCATAGAGCGCAAGCAAAACGGTTACTGCCGAATAGATAAAGGGCTTTGATCTTTTAGTTTTTTTCATCGTTTTGTTCCTTCCTGTTGAAGTCTACTCTATAATCTCTTTTGTACATAAATATGCCTTATTATGCTGTGACGTTTAAAATTTTCCAATATATCATTTAATGATATAAAAAGATTACCACTGGTTAGGTGACTTTGTCAATCTCACAAAACGTTGGGCAAATAATTTGATGTTTTAGTGAATAGCTATTGATGTGGCGGTAACAAAACTTTAGCCGCCATAAGGAGTGATGGCTGTGCCGGGAAACGCAATGATGCCGTTAGTTTTAAGCGTGGCGGCTGGAGGGGCCACTGTGATTGGCGCGCTGCTCGCAGTGGCGGTACGCCGCCCTAAATCGTCACTGCTGACGTTGGCTCTGGGATTTTCAGCCGGTGTGATGTTGGCAGTATCGTTGCTTGAACTGCTGCCACAAGCAACGGAAGTACTGCTATTTGAGATGCCAGGGCTGGCCGGTACCGCTGTGGTCGTTTTTTCTTGCTCGGCAGGTATGCTATGCTCGCAGCTGCTAGATTCCGCACTGCCCTGCAGGCTTGAACAGATTGGCGCCCAGCGAGAGCAGCGGCTGATGCGGCTGGGGCTGTTTTCAATGCTGGCCCTGATGCTACATAACCTGCCCGAAGGCATGGCGGTGTTTTTAAGTGCAAGCCAGAATGCCAAGATGGGGCTAAAGCTCTGTGCAGCCATTGCGTTGCACAACATTCCGGAGGGGATATCGGTCGCGATGCCGGTATATGCGGCGCTCCATCGCCGCACGCCTGCACTGTTTCTGGCGACAATTTCGGGCGCTGCGGAACCGCTGGGCGCGTTGCTGGCACTGCGCTTTTTACAGCCGGTGCTAACCGAGCGGGGGCTCGCCATGATGTTTTGCGGCATAGCGGGGCTGATGAGCGCAATTTCAGTATCCGAACTACTGCCAGAAGCGCTGTGCGGCAAGCAGCCAGGCTATGGCGTTGCAGGGGTGCTGTTTGGAATTTTGCTGATGCTTATCAATTGCTGTGTGTTTTAGTACAAAATAAAATCGAAGTTCACTATTTTGAGTAGGTAGTAAAAGTTTTAGAGGATATTAATCTTAAGAAAAGCTCTTGCTGAGGTTCCCTGACAATACAGTATGCACATTTTTCCGATGTGTTAGAAGGCTAATACTTTGTTATTTGTCTGTGGTCTGCCGCCTAACTGACGCAGGCCTTTCTTTGTTGAGGGCTGCATATTTATCAAAAATATATGTGGTTGGCGTAACCGATGGATTAATTGGGGCATCCTAGCGTTGTGTTGTTAGCCCATCGTTTAAACTGGAAATGGCTCGCGTGTTAAATACTAGAGATGCTATTCCCAAAGGCGTTAAGTGCATTGTACAATGTAAGTGCGTTTTTTTGCATTGAATCGCTAATGAAAACCTTGGTGACCAAAAATGAATTTGTTGTAAACTTTGAAAAAAATCTCAAAAATCCCTTGATTTTTTTAAAAAATAAGCTAGAATATTCTTAGCACTCAAAAGACTAGAGTGCTAAAAAAGTAAAATAAAAATATATATAAATGGAGGAACAGCAATGAACATTAAACCGTTGGCAGACAGAGTCGTAATCAAAATGGTTGAAGCGGAAGAAACCACCAAGAGCGGAATCATCCTCGCAGGTTCTGCTAAGGAAAAACCTCAGGTCGCTGAGGTTATTGCGGTGGGCCCCGGCGGCGTCGTGGATGGCAAAGAGGTGACAATGTATCTTAAGGCAGGAGACAAGGTTCTTATGAGCAAATATGCCGGAACCGAAGTCAAGATTGATGGCGTGGAATACACCATCCTGCGTCAGTCAGACATCCTTGCAATTGTAGAATAATCATTACTGATAAACAATAAAGGGAGGAAATTTACTATGGCTAAGATTATTTCCTACGGCGAAGAAGCTAGAAAGTCTTTACAGGCGGGCATTGACAAGCTTGCCGATACCGTTAAAATCACCCTCGGACCCAAGGGCCGCAACGTTGTGCTTGATAAGAAGTATGGCGCACCGCTGATTACCAATGATGGCGTGACCATCGCTAAGGAGATCGAGCTTGAGGATCCCTTTGAAAATATGGGCGCACAGCTTGTTAAAGAGGTGGCCACCAAGACCAACGACGCTGCTGGCGACGGCACCACCACCGCTACCCTGCTGGCTCAGGCACTGGTGCGTGAGGGCATGAAGAACGTTGCAGCGGGTGCAAACCCCATGGTTGTTAAGCGCGGTATTCAAAAGGCTGTTGATGTAGCTGTTGTTGCTATTAAGGAAAATTCCAAGAAAGTTTCCGGCTCGGCTGATATCGCCTCTGCTGCGACCGTCTCCGCGGGTGACGCCGTTATCGGCAAGCTGATTGCCGAGGCTATGGACAAGGTTGGCGCCGATGGCGTTATTACCCTTGAAGAGTCTAAAACTGCCGAGACTTACACTGAGGTTGTCGAAGGCATGCAGTTTGACCGCGGCTATATCTCTCCCTACATGGTCACCGACACCGATAAGATGGAAGCCGTCGTAGACGATGCATTCCTGCTGATCACCGATAAGAAAATCTCTTCCATTCAGGAAATTCTGCCCCTGCTTGAGCAGATTGTTCAGTCGGGCAAGAAGCTGGTTATTGTCGCTGAGGATGTTGAGGGCGAAGCGCTTGCAACGCTGCTTGTCAACCGCCTGCGCGGTACCTTCACCTGCGTTGCCGTCAAGGCTCCCGGCTTTGGCGACCGCCGCAAGGCAATGCTCGAGGATATTGCAACGCTTACCGGCGGCACCGTCGTGAGCAGCGACCTCGGTTATGAGCTCAAGGACGCCACCGTCGACATGCTCGGCCGCGCTGGTCAGGTCAAGGTCACCAAGGAAAATACCGTTATTGTCAATGGTGCCGGTGATTCTGCCGCCATCAAAGCGCGCGTCGCACAGATCCGCTCTGAAATTGAAAACACCACTTCCGATTTCGACCGTGAGAAGCTGCAGGAGCGCCTCGCCAAGCTCGCAGGTGGCGTAGCCGTTATCAAGGTTGGCGCTGCAACCGAGGTTGAGATGAAGGAGAAGAAGCTTCGCATTGAAGACGCGCTCTCCGCTACCAAGGCGGCTGTTGAAGAAGGTCTTGTTGCAGGCGGCGGCGTAGCAATGCTCAACGCAATGCCCGCTGTTGAGAAGCTGCTTTCCAGCTTAGAAGGCGACGAAAAGACCGGCGCAAAGATCGTGCTGCGCGCCCTCGAAGAGCCGGTTCGTCAGATTGCCAAGAATGCTGGCCTCGAAGGCTCGGTTATCATTGATCAGATCAAGCGCATCGACAAGGTTGGCTACGGTTTTAATGCCGAGAGCGAGGAGTATGTCGATATGGTTGAGGCTGGCATCGTCGACCCGACTAAGGTTGCCAGAAGCGCTCTGCAAAATGCAGCCTCAGTCGCTGCAATGGTACTCACCACTGAATCGCTTGTCAGCGAGCCTGTCAAGGATGAGCCCGCAATGCCCGCTGGCGGCGGCATGGGCGGTATGGGTGGCATGTACTAAGCAACCCTGCCCTGCGGTTAGCAGCGAATCGCCGTCCCCTGGATGGTAAATAGATAACAAGCCCCCCGTTTCCTTTGGAGATGGGGGGCTTGCGTAGTTATTAAAAGACGCATTCTCATTAAAACTGTACAAAACTAAGTTTTTGACCAAGCTTTTTTAAAAGCTTGCAGGGGTTTTTGGGACAGTGTCCCACGCACATTTAAAATCATTTAAAAGCGCAGGAGTGGCACAAAACAGTCCAGTGGAAACCCTCGCAAAGGGTCCCCGCGGCTGCAATAAGCGGTATGAGGC
>JAEWNU010000296.1 GCA_023456995.1 Bacillota bacterium | reverse complement strand
CCGTTGATGGTGATGCCATCAAAATCGGGCGCTTCAACCCTGACATCATATTCGGTATAGGGTTTAGGGTTCATCGGTTCCAGCGAGTAATCCAGCGGCGGGGCGGCCAGCTCTATTTTTGGCGCCTGACCCGAGGAGTCTGTTTTCAATTCCTCAATGACCCGGTTGGTTCCCGGTTCAATAATTCTGACAGTGGCGCTGTCTACAGGAAAGTTTGTGGCAATGGTATTGACATTAACGGCTAGCCCGCCCAAGCTGGACGAGGCATTGTTTGGACTCATATTTTCTCCACCTCCATAATATGATTATATGCGGAGATTTTATAATAGAATACCTGCGGCATAAGTTAATAAAGCCGCTTTGGAGGTGGATTCTTGGAACGCCGGCTTATCCCGCTTGAGCCTAATGTCCGGTTTGCAACTGAACTGTTGTCTGGAGGTAACACCGAGGTCATCATCAAATTTCATGGTGACCTTGAAGAGATTGCACGCCAGCTTGGTGGTTTTGCCGAGCAGCTCAATGAGAATTATGCAATTTTAACCATCCCGCTAAATTCATTCTCCCAGTTGTTTACAGTGCGGGGGATAGAGTATTTTGAAATGCCAAAGTCGATGGCCTATATGTTGCAGCGCAGCATGGAAAAATCGTGTATTCCTCCTGTTCAGCGAGAGAGAAGCTTCGGCCTACACGGAAACGGTGTTCTGGTTGCCATTATTGATTCAGGTATTGACTATACTCACCCCGATTTTCGCAACGAAGATGGCAGCAGCCGTATTGCTTATCTGTGGGATCAGTCGCTGGAGGGTACACCGCCGCCTGGCTTTAGCGTGGGACGACTGTTTACCAATGAGGAGCTGAACACCGCGCTGCAAAGCCCCGATCCTTTTACCGTCGTGCCCTCTCGCGACGTAATCGGGCACGGCACGGCGGTAGCCGGTGTCGCTGCCGGAAATGGGCGGTCAAGCGACGGGCAGGAGGTGGGCGCGGCGCCGGAATGTGAACTTATTGTCGTCAAGCTACAGCGGTCGGACGCAATTGGCTTTGCTTTGAGTACCGCAATTATGCGCGGGGTAAAATTTGCGCTGGATATTGCGCAGGCACTTGAAAAACCCATTGCAATTAACATCAGCAATGGTACTAATGACGGCGCGCACGACGGGAATTCTTTGTTTGAGCAATATCTCGACTCGGTCTCAGAACGCTGGAAATGCGTCATATGTGTCGCGACAGGGAACGAGGGGTCTTCCGGGCATCATTTTTACGGCGTCGCTGCCGAGAAACGTACTAATTATGCTGAAATGGTCGTGGGAGAAAATATTCGCAGCCTTTATATCACGCTGTGGAAAAACTTTGCAGATTCCATCGAATACGAGCTCATTGCACCGTCTGGGCAGAGCACCGGTAACATCGCCGCTACGCAAAGCGTCACAATCACAGCGCTTGATCGCGTTCAGGTGTCGGTGCTTTACGGCCAGCCCAACCACTACACAACCAGTCAGGAGGTGTATTTTTCGCTCAACGCAATTGGTGAAGCCATCCCCCAGGGATTGTGGCGTCTGGCTTACACCGGCCAGCGTGTGGTTGACGGTCGGTTTGATATTTGGCTGCCGATGACCGACGCCGTAACCCGACAGACCGCTTTTCTGGTGCCGAATATACAGAATACCATCACGATTCCGGCCACGGCCTATAAAGTCCTTTCGGTGGGCGCATACAACTCGCTGCTCAACACCAGTGTCGATTTTTCGGGCCGTGGTCTGACCTATGGTCGGTACGGCCAAAAGCCCGATCTGGTGGCACCGGGGGTTAGCATTTTAACTACTAAGGTGGGGGGTGGCTACGACCGATTCACCGGTACCAGCATTGCAACGCCGTTTGTGACCGGATCGGCGGCGCTGATGCTTGAATGGGGCAATGTCAAGGGCAATGACCCATTCTTATATGGCGAGCGTATCAAATCGTTTTTATGCCGCAGCGCTGCGAGAAGCTTTCCGCGCGCCTACCCCAATCCCGAGTGGGGCTACGGCGCGCTAAACCTCTGCGACACAATGGATGAACTGGTCATTTTTAACCAGAGGGGAGGCGCATTCCGATAACGAACGATGAATTGCTCCAGCAGCTGCTTAATGACCCGGAAACCGTAGACTTTGTGCTGCGGAGAAATACCGAGTTTGAAAAGACGTTGACCGACACCGGAAAAGTGGCCGTTGCATTTACTATGGCGGGAAGATACACGCTATATTATGCTAAGCGGCAGGATTTTGAAGAGATTATCTCTCGGCTGGGCAGCAGCTTTATTTCTGCGGCTTCGCTGGTGCTGGGACTTTTGGACCGCGCAAGCCTTGAAACCAGCGGAATTCTTCAGGTGCATCGTCAGCCTTATCTCGATCTGCTTGGGCGTGGCGTTATAATGGGCATTGTCGACACCGGCATAGATTACACCCTTGATACATTTCGCTACGAGGATGGCAGCACCAAAATTCACTATATCTATGACCAGACCATTCAGGGGGCTCCGCCAGAACCGAACTGGATCGGATCGGAATATACTGAGGAGCAGATTAATGAGGCGCTCAAATCTCCTACTCCACGCGAGATTGTACCCCATGAGGACACAGTTGGACATGGCACTTTTTTAGCTTCAGTAGCCGCTGGGCGGCCAGTGGGCGATTTTATTGGTGCTGCGCCGGATGCGGGTATCATTGCCGTCAAGCTGCGCAAGGCCAGGCCGTTTTATCTTGAGCGTTATCTCGTCCCCGAAAATCAGGAAAACGCGTATGAATCCAGCGCGGTGATGTTGGGCGTTGAGTATATTCTCACGAGATCGAGAAAGCTTAACAAGCCGGTTGTTATCTGCATCGGTTTGGGAAGCAATTTTGGCAGCCACGACGGCTACAGCATTTTTGCGGAATATTTAAGCGGCGTTGCAAATCTTCGGGGGGTGTGCCTTTGCATTGCGGCAGGCAACGAGAGTCAGGCGCGGCACCACACGCAGGGCGTTATCACCGCCAAGGGCAATACGCAGAACATCGACCTAATAGTCGGCGAACCGGGGGCGGACGTTTATGTTTCAATCTGGAACAATGTTTCCGACAGAATTTCGGTCTCGGTTTCTTCGCCCACTGGAGAGATGGTGGGACGTTTGCCTGCCAAGCCGGGTACCACACGCGACACCAGCCTCGTCATGGAGCCCACTACCATCAATGTCCGTTATTATTTCCCCATGGAAGGAACCGGTTCGCAAATGACGGTGGTGCGGCTCATCAGGGCATCCCCGGGAATATGGACCATCACGCTCCACGGGGATATCATCTTAGATGGCACCTTTCACGCCTGGCTGCCAATGACCGGCTTTGTTGACCCAAGTGTTGAGTTTTTATCCACCTCGCCCTATTACACCATCACGGTGCCGGGCGTTATGATCGGGTCGCTCTGCTGTGGCGCCTATGATGCACAGCAGGAGAGCCTGTATGCCAGAACCTCGTGGGGCCCTACCAGAATCGAGCTGCTGGCGCCCGATCTCGTTGCGCCGGGCGTCAATATCGGCGGCTATTATCCCAGCGGGTATGGACGGATGAGTGGCACCAGCGCCGCTACCGCCATTTTGGCGGGGGCCTGTGCGCTCATGATGCAATGGGGGGTGGTGGAAGGCAACGATATGGAGTTGAGCACCTATCAGATACGCGCCTATCTCATACGCGGCTGTATGCGTAACGAGGGGACGCAGTACCCCAATCCGCAATGGGGGTATGGCGTGCTGGATTTGATGCAGAGCTTCCAACTCATGCGTGAGCTTTAACAAAAGCGATCTCGGCTAACAGAGAACTTGCAGCGGCAAGATGGTTTTGGCTGATGCACTTAAAAATTGAAGAGCTATGCGATGCACTAAAAACGCCCCGACCGTGTACAGGTCGGGGCGTTTTTACAGGAGTACGAACTGTCAGACAAGGCGCAGAATCTGTGCACCTAGCTTTTGGGCGATGGCCTCATCGTGGCTGACCATCAGCACAATTTTTCCAGCGGCATAGTGCGTGATCAGCGGGAGCAGACTGTCGCGCGTGTGATCATCCAGCCCGGTGAAAGGTTCGTCTAAAAACAACAGGTCAAATTCGGCCAGCAGCGCGCGGATAAGCGCCACGCGGCGCTGCATACCACCGCTTAAACTGCGCACCGGAAGATGCAGGCTGCCGCCAAGGCCGGCTTTTGTCAACGCCTGTTCCATTTCCGCTTTTGTTCGTTGCGGGCAGATAAAGCGCAGGTTTGAGACCGCGCTCATGTTCTCACACAGGCGGTTTTCCTGAAACATGACGCTTTTTTTAGGGTCTGCAACATCACAGTACACCCCACCGCCCTCATCGGGGGTCACCAACCCCATCAGCGTGCGCAGCAGCGTGGTTTTTCCACAGCCGGAAGGCCCCAGAATACAAGTGATGCCGGCACCAAAGCAGTGAGAGAAATTATCCAGTACAGTATGTTCACCAAAGCGGACGGTCAGCGAGTCGGCGGTAAGCGTCATAGGGCGTCACATCCTTTCTACGCGGCGAACCAGCGCGTCGAGCGCCGACAAAAACAGCCAGCCAAACAGCATACTCAACAGCACAATGACCACTGTCCACGCGAACAGGTCGGGGGTGTCGAGGTAGATTTTAGCCTGATAAAGTCGCTCGCCAATCGACCCCTTCGGAATTCCGATAACCTCGGCAGCGATGCCGGACTTCCAGCACAGCCCGATTGAGACAGCACAGGCCGAACGCAGATAGGGCAGCAGCTGTGATAGGTACAGGTAGCGTACCCGCCGCGCTGTTGGAACGCCAAAAACATCGGCTAATTCCAGCATGGCGGGGTCGGTCTCAGACAACCCCTCGCACAGGTTGACGTAGATAATCGGCAGCGCCATCATAAACGAGACCGCGACCGAAAGGCTGTGCGACGGCACCCAGATGAGCAGCAGGATGATAAACGATGCGACCGGCGAGGCCTTAACCACCGCCATAAGCGGCGAAAGCAGCGTGCGCAACAGGGCAAACCGTGCTGAAACCGCCGCCAGCAGCGCACCAACGAACAGCGCAGCAAAAAAACCGGCGGCGATTCTGCCAAATGAGAAGGCGACGGTGCGCCAGAAGGTGGGTTCCAGCGCCAGCACAACCAGCCGTTTAAGCACCGTGATGGGTGAAGCCAGCAGTAGCGCCTGCGAAAGCGCCATGCTGCCCAACTGCCACAGCAACAGCCAGAATAGCACCGCCACGACCTTTAAAAGCCCTTTTTGGACAGGGCTAGCCGATAAAATAGAAGTTTTCATCGAGCTGAGCCCCTCCCACAGCCTTGGGATTCTGTTCAAAGAGGATGGCGAGGTAGCCGCTTAAGCGCTCACGCATTTCCTCGCCCGCAATAAAGGTGATGTTGCACTGGGGAATAGCCTTTTGCGCAATGGCAGCTGACACAATTTCGTTTTTTGCCACAAGGGCGGAAGCCGCCTCAATATTGTTGGGGTCGGTGACATAATCGACCGAGGTTTTATAGGCGGTGAGAAAATCGGCGACAGCCTGGGGATTGGCTTTGATAAAATCGGTTCGAGCGACTACAACGCCGGTGATTAGCGACGAGGGTTTCTCCTGCGCGAGCGCCCACTCGCGGTTGAGGTCGATGGCTACGCGAATTTCTTTGTTTTTCATCTGAGCCGCGGTGACAAAGGGCTGGGGCAGCATGGCGATTGCCTTATCTTTTACATCCAGCACCGCCGCGCACTCGGCGTGCTCCGCTTTATATTCAATGGTGACATCCTTTTCAGGGTCGATGCCGTTTTGCTCCAGCATAAAATTCAGCGCATATTCGGGCGTGGCGCCCTTGCCCGCCGTCAAAATGGTTTTGCCGCGCAGATCCTCAACGCTGTGAATGTCCTCGCCATTTTCGACGATGTAAAGCACACCCAGCGTGTTGATAGCCAGCACCTGCACCTGTCCTTTGGTGTTATTGTAGAGGACCGAGGCGAGGTTGGCGGGTACGGCGGCAATTTGAACGTCGCCTTTCACCAGTTTAGGGGTGATTTCATCCACCGCGCCCGCAATGGTGAAGGCGTAGCGGTTTTGGCTTGCGTCATCCTCTATTAGCTTGACCAGACCCATGGCGGTGGGACCCTTAAGCGCGGCAACCGCAATTGCATTGGCCGTTTGGGCCTGGGAGGATGGCACGGGCGTGGACGGTGCCGCGGAGGATGAGGAAGCAGGGCTGGCGCAGCCACAAAATGCGAGGGCTAACACCAGTGCAAGACAAATCAATTTTTTCATTGTAATTTTCCTTTCATTAAAAACGATGCGACAGAGACAAAAATATAGATTTTCTTAAGCTTACTGGGTAAGCGCATGGGGAATACAAGCCGAAAGACGTTAGACTTATTCCTCAATATCAGGCTTGATTTGATTGGCAAACGCTTCGCGGTTTATCAGCGTGATGCTGCTGCGGTCAACGCGAATCAATCCGGCGCTTGAGAGCGCCGCTAACTCTCGGAACAGGGCAGCGCGGCTCATGCCTAAAAGCCTGGCGAGCTGCTCTTTGGAACAACCCAGCCGCACCGTGTTTTGCTGGTCGGTATTGGTCAGCAGGTAATCTGCCAGCTTTGCCCGGCCAGAATGTGCCGTGAGCAGCGCAATGCGCCGAATCAAAAAGCGAATTTTGCCGTTTAAAAGTGTCATATAGCGTTCTGCCAGCGTGGGGCTGACGCTGAGCATCTGCAAAAACGCCTGTTTGGGGACAAAGATGATATCGGTGCGCTCGCGGCAGACCAAGTGGGTTTCAAGTTCGTTTCGCGTGAATAGATTGCTGATGCCAAATACCTCTCCTGCACCGAGGCTTGAGAGACTGACTTTGCTTTCCCCGGGCGATATGCCAAAAACGCCCACGCGGCCTTTAGCGATAATGCCAAGCACAGGTTCACCGTTGAGCGTATCTTCAACGGGTTCTCCGCGCTTGAAGCTTTGCGGGGTCAGTGCGTTCTCGTCAAATTCGCAATCTGAAAACAGCGGGCAGGCATTGACGGCGGCCTTTATTTGAGTCTTTGTCATAGTGGTTCCTCCTTGAGGTGTGCCGTAATACAGATAGCCCACTTTTTCGCTTTGCGTCGTCGGGCGAAAAAATCTAATCGTGTCTTTTGATCTTCTCGGTGTGGGGTATCGGTCTTTGAGCAGCACCAATATTAGCATAAATTTTTGCGAAACGCAACAAAAACAGTATCATTTGAGACTGTTTATTGCGCGGATATTATTAGTATTTACAGCAATGAGCCAAAATTTTAAATCATGAGATGTTTTTTAAAAGCTTTTCAAAATAATTTTTGGCGAACAAAACGGCGACGTCAGTCCGACGCCGCCGTGAAGCTTTTCTATTTAAATAGCGAGACAGATTACCCTAAAAGTGCCACAAAATCTGAATCTGGCAGTGTAGCGCCCTCAGTCGCGACCACCGCCGCCGCCACGCGGTTTGCCAGCGACAGCGCTGCTGAAAGTGGCAGCCCGCGGCACAGC
>JAEWNU010000295.1 GCA_023456995.1 Bacillota bacterium | reverse complement strand
ACCCAGGGCCGCCCCTGCCTTTTGTTAAAAAGCGCAAAACCAAACGCTTTACCTGTAAAAGAAAATGTTTGGATTTTTGTGCTTTAGGCGCAATAAGTTTTAAATGAAAGCGCATTATCTGTAAATTTAATGCTGGCTACTAAATACTTTAAATTGAGGTGAGCTGTATGAAAAAAAGTGTACTGGTATTGGTGTTGCAAAAATATGAGAACCTTGAAAAACTTCTATGTGCGCTGGCGGAGGCGGGCATTCATGGCGCGACCGTCATACATTCTGCTGGAATGGTACAGGTGCTCTCTCGTGAAACAGATGTGTTGCTGGGATCACTGCGAAAGTTTCTTGAACCAGATAGAGAAGATAATCGGACTCTCTTTATTCTTTTGAACGAGGATAAGGTTGAAGTGGCCAAAAACGTCATCCATGATATTATAGGTCCATTGGATAAGCCGGAGACCGGCATAATGTTTATATTGCCTACGATCTATACTGAGGGAACTCAAGATTAATGTTGACCATATGCGGATTTTATACTATTTTCATTCTGAAGGAAGGTAACTTATGTGCCGGAACTGAACACACTCCTATATCTTGCTACGCTTTTGATTGGAGGACTTCTTTGCGGTCGGCTCGTAAAGCAGGTCAAACTGCCTAATGTTACGGGCTATCTTATTGCCGGGCTTCTGCTGGGCCCTCACGTATTTAACATTATCCCATCAAACGTTATCGAAAGTTTCGATATACTTTCCAGCATTGCGTTGGCCTTTATCGCCTTTACAATCGGCGGGGAATTTAAGATTAGTTATTTTAAACGAGTTGGCATAACGCCAATTGTTATAGCTATATTTGAGGCTTTGATAGCTGTGTTCTTAGTGCAGGGTATTTTGATAGCTACAGGCTTCGATGTGGCGTTTTCAGTTGTACTGGGCTCCATCGCGGCAGCTACAGCGCCTGCGGCCACGATCATGGTTATAAAACAGTATAAAGCTAAAGGCCCGGTTACTGAAACACTTTTGAGCGTTGTCGCACTGGATGATGCCGTCGCGCTTATCGCGTTCGGTTTTGCAGTAGCCATGGCCAAAGCCATCACCGGCAGCAATGAAGGTGGCTCCGCAGTCATCACAATACTCAAGCCGTTTTTTGAGGTGATTCTTGCACTAGGTGTGGGCGCAGTGTTAGGTGTGATATTCAAAATTCCACTGAAGTTCTTTAAAAAGAACGAGAATCGTCAGATTATCACCTGCGGCATGGTGTTTCTTGCCAGTGGCCTTGCTAATCTGTTCGCCATATCGCAGCTCTTGACCTGTATGGCAATGGGTGCGACTTTTTGCAATGTTACACGAGAGAGCAATAATATTGTAAAGCTTGCCGAATATTTAACGCCTCCGATTTTTCTGCTCTTCTTTGCCGTATCTGGTGCGGAGCTGAATCTCAGCCTGATTCCTACTATAGGCACCATAGGCGTATTGTATATCGTATTTCGTGCGGTAGGCAAAATACTTGGCGCCACTATCGGTGCAAAAATTATGAAGGCTCCAAAAGCAGTGTGCAAGTTTCTTGGACCGACGCTTCTTCCACAAGCTGGCGTGGCGATAGGGTTGGTCTCGGTCTCAGCCACCGTCGTACCACAGTATGCTCCCAAAATACGTGCGGTCATCCTGTGCGGCACAATGATCTACGAGATCATCGGCCCGGCCGTCACGAAGTTCTCCCTAAAAAAAGCTGGGGAGATCGAGAATGTGGCCTAACCCTGCTTTCGCTGCTGGTCGCTCACGCGGCCAAAACTTATAACACCTAAGCTTTAGAAGTTCTAACTCAAAATTTGTTATGGTTTTATAGGAAGTATTAGACGCTCCGGGCTGTTGCTTAGATGCCACGATCTTGTTTATTATATATGTGGACAAGTTTACATTGGCGATTAATGATGCGCCGATTGATTATTCTTTTAGTGGTTTTGATTTTACAGCATTAAATAATTCAATTAGGTTTATTATTTTGGAGGGATTTTCATGGATTCAAAAGCTCTGTATAACATTTCTTACGGCCTTTACGTTGTAGGAACAAAATTAGATGGCAAATATGCAGGCTGCATTGTTGACGCATTTATACAGTCAACAAGTTCGCCTGCTCCAACTGTTATTCTCTGTAGTATTCAAGCAAACCAGACAAATGCTGCGATTAAGGAGACTGGAGAGTTTACTATTTCCGTCCTGGGGGCGGATGTTAATCCGTTTGTCATTGGTAATTTTGGTTTTCAGTCGGGGAAAAATGCTGATAAATGGTCTAACGTACCACATAAAATTGTCGACGGGTTACCAGTACTTGAAGAGGCGTGCGCTTTTCTACGCTGCAAAGTGACGGATTCAAAAGAGCTATCAACGCACACAGCATTTTTTTGTGAAGTTATCGATGCCTGGTTAGGAGAGGGTGAACCAATCATCTACGCTAATTATCAAAAGAATATGAAGGCCAAAACGATGGAAGTTTTTAAGGCGTTTAAGGATACTGGCAAGCTTTCCGAGAAACCAAAAGAAAAATGGGTCTGCCAGATTTGTGGCTATGTCTATGATGGTGATATTCCTTTTGAGCAATTGCCTGCTGATTGGAAATGTCCGCTTTGTGGGCATCCGAAAAGCGATTTTGCAAAGCAGTGAAATGACTGTTTAAGCATTAATATAAAGAAATCATTAAGGTCAAATCCAATTATTAGCCAGTCAAGTCGATCATAAGATTAAAAATAAAACAAATCGCAGTGAAATATTT
>JAEWNU010000294.1 GCA_023456995.1 Bacillota bacterium | reverse complement strand
GTCTATTTGACCAGTCCGGATTATTTCGGCACGATTTGCGATATCAAAACCATTGCAGAAATTGCCCACAGCCACGGCAAGCCGCTTCTCGTTGATAACGCGCACGGCGCACACCTTATCTTTTTCGATAACCTGCACCCGATGGTGCTGGGAGCCGACGCCTGTTGTAATTCGCTTCATAAAACGCTGCCCGCCCTGACCGGCGCAGCGCTGCTGCACCTCAAAGATGCCGCCCTAGCCGATGAAGCACGACGGCGGATGGCTACCTTCGGTTCCACATCGCCTTCTTATCTTATTATGCTTTCGGCCGATATGCTGCTGCCGCAGTGGGAAGCGCTGATGAGCGGTTATACCACGCTGGCGCAGAAAGTCTCTCAACTGCGCAGACATGCACTTAAAAAGGGGGTCTGGGCGACCTGTGCAAATTTACAGGCTCCCGCTGACCCCGTGCGTATTTCGCTGTTATTCGCCGAGGAGCAGCGCGAAACCACCTTGTCGATGTTACAAGAATGCGGTATTGAGGCCGAGTATCTTTCGCCGCGGCACATTGTGCTGATTCCTGGGCCACAGAATAATCTTACACCGATAAGCAAACTTATAGACCGTCTGCCCGCTTTGCACGAAGTGCCGTCACTTTTACAGCCGGCCTGTCTGCCGAAGCGCGTTCTGTCGCTGCGCCGTGCGGTGCTCTCCCCCGCGGAGCGCCTGCCATTGTCCGATGCAATAGGGCGCATTGCTGCTGCACCGGTGTCGCCCTGCCCGCCCGGGGTGGCGCTGCTCATGCCAGGTGAAATTTTAGATCTTGTGACAGCCGACGCGTTAAAGTCCGCTGGCGTAGCATCATTTTTTGTGATAAAATAGTAATAAATTAATTTCAATAATGCCTTAATGTCGGGTGAACCTGTGTTGCTAAGTTAAAATTGCAAATAAAATTTTAGTGCAGGCAACTAGCGCTCTTGCGGGTTGCCAATACTGTTTAACGACCAAGAAATGGAGGCGGTTTTATGAAGCTTATTTTTGCTATCGTATCAAACGAGGATGCCTCGCGCGTGCAAACAGCTCTTACTTCGGCAAACTTTCAGGTCACACGCCTTGCCACGACCGGCGGATTTTTAATGGCGGGCAACACCACCTTTTTGTGCGGGACCGAAAATGAAAAGGTGGATGAAGTCATCGCTATCGTCTCTGAGCATTCAAAATCGCGCACCCATACCATTCCCTCCGCCGCATCTTATGGCGTGGGTATGTATACCACCTATCCGGTAAAGGTACCAGTGGGCGGCGCGACCATTTTTGTCACCGACATAGACCGTTTTGAAAAGGTGTAGCCTATGACTTTCCCGCTGCTCTATCAAGATGCACTTCTCGCCCGCCTTAATGCCCTTTGGCAGGGCGGGCGTTTTCCCCATGCGCTGCTGTTGACCGGCCCCGCCGGCATCGGAAAGCGCACCGCGGCGCAATACGCCGCCGCCATGTTGCTCTGTCGCAATGAAGGACTGCCCCCGTGTGGGGATTGTCCCTCCTGCCACAAACTGGTCAGTGGCAATCACCCCGATTTTTTCTTGTTGCTACCCGAAGGCAAAAGCAAGACCATCGGTGTGGATCGGGTTCGTGAAATAAAAGCCGCAGCCTACATATCCCCGCATGAGGCTCCCCGAAAGGTATTTTTTATTCCAGAAGCGCAGCGTCTGCGGGTTGAGGCGCAAAACGCATTACTCAAAATCATTGAGGAACCACCTGAGGCAGCTTATTTCATCTTTACCGCGCCGGGACCCGGCAGCCTACTTGAGACAGTCTGTTCGCGCCTGACCATCTGCCCCATGGGGGAATTGAACGAGGAGCAGCGTTTTAAGGCCCTCCTGCACCATTTGCCCGAAGCTGATTCTGAGTCGATTCGCACACAGTCCGCGTTGTTTTCCACTGTCGGGCAGGCGCTTGATAGCCTGAATGACCCCGCTGCACGCCGTTATGCCGACGATTCTGCCGCTATAATATCTGCTCTTGCAAAAAATGACCGATATAAAATACTAAAGCTTTTTTCTGATTATGAAAAGGACCGTGAACAGTTTACTCTCCTGCTAGCCGCGCTGCGCAGCGCGGTGATAACCCGACTCACCGGCGGCGTGCGAATCTTCTCACCGTTGCAGAGTTTGCAAATAATTGCTATAATAGACGAAATGGCGCTGCGTAGCTCCCAAAATGTCGGCATTTCGCTCATTTGTGCCGCTGCTGTCAACCGGTTGGTGAAAGCCGCCGGATTAATATAGAATAAGAGGATTACTATATGTCTGAGGTTATCGGCGTTAAATTTAAAGAGGGCGGCAAGGTTTATTACTTTGACCCCAATGGCATTACTGCCAAGGCTGACGAGGCAGTCATTGTTGAAACGGCCCGTGGTCTGGAATGTGGCGTGGTTGCCGTAGCCAACCGCGAAGTGGCTGAAGAAGAAATTGTCAAGCCTTTGAAACAGGTCGTGCGTCTAGCTACCGCAAAAGACGTAGCGCAGATGGAAGAAAACCGCAAGCGCGAAGCGCATGCTTTTGAAGTGTGCCAGCAGAAGATTCTGGACCATAAGATGGATATGAAGCTGGTAGATGTTGAATATACCTTTGATAACAGCAAAATTTTATTTTATTTCACCGCTGATGGTCGCGTGGATTTTCGTGATCTAGTCAAAGATTTAGCAAGTGTATTTCGCACGCGCATCGAGCTGCGCCAGATTGGCGTGCGCGATGAGGCAAAGATGCTCGGCGGGCTAGGCATTTGCGGGCGTGTTTTTTGCTGTTCGAGTTTTTTAAGCGATTTTCAGCCGGTGTCTATCAAAATGGCCAAGGAGCAGGGTTTGTCCCTCAACCCAACTAAAATTTCCGGCACGTGTGGCAGACTGATGTGCTGCTTAAAGTATGAGCAAAATGCGTACGAAGATCTGTTGCGCACTACCCCGCGCGTGGGTGCCGCCGTTAATACGCCCGAAGGCCCCGGTACGGTATCAGAAATTATCAATCTGCTTACCGGAAATCTTAAGGTTAGAATTGAATCAGGCGACTCGTTTACTTTTAAAAACTTTATGAAGAATGAGCTAACCCCGCTTCGTGAGGATAGCCGTCCCGTGCGCGAGCCACGTGAGCCGCGACAGCAACAGTCTCAAGCTTCTGAGGTGGAACAGCGAGATGATGATGA
>JAEWNU010000293.1 GCA_023456995.1 Bacillota bacterium | reverse complement strand
TCAAACGTGAGACCCTGCGGACAATAACCGCCGTCATAGGGGACGTGGCAGGAGGTTTGGTCAGACAGCAGGTCAATGTGAATGTTATGATCAAAGGCGTATTCAAGTAAATCGATAATGTTACCGTGATAGGCAATGGAGAGAACCTCTTTCTTTTCCTGTGCCTCTTTCGCCCAAGCAAACACTTCTTCGAGGTTGTCGGAAACCTTGCCCACCCAACCCTGAATGTGGCGGGTCTCAATACGAGAGGGATCAACCTCTGCTACGATGCCCACACCACCGGCAATTTCAATGGCTTTGGGCTGCGCACCGCTCATACCTCCAAGGCCGGAAGTTACGAATAAGTGTCCGCGCAGATCACCGTCCGGTGCGACGCCAAGCACCTTGCGTCCAGCATTTAACAGTGTATTAAAGGTTCCGTGTACAATACCTTGCGGACCGATGTACATCCAACCGCCAGCTGTCATTTGACCGTAGCTAGAACAACCCATTGCGGTGGCCTTAGCCCAATCGTGGGGATTATCAAACATGCCGATCATGAGACCGTTCGTTATAACGACGCGCGGGCTGGATTTGTGCGATTTAAACAGACCCATCGGGTGCCCGGACATGATAACCAACGTCTGCTCGTCTGTTAGAATTTCAAGATATTTTTTAATGAGCTGATACTGCATCCAGTTTTGGCAGACCTGCCCGGTTTCGCCGTAGGTGACAAGCTCATAAGGGTAGAGTGCCACTTCATGATCCAGATTGTTGTCAATCATGACTTGGAAAGCCTTGCCCTCAATACAGTTTCCCTTGTATTCGTCAATAGGTTTGCCGTAGATACGCTCCTTAGGTATAAAGCGATAGCCATAGATGCGCCCGCGAGTCATAAGTTCCTCCAAAAACTCTGGTGCAAGTTTCTCGTGGAGTTCCTCAGGAATATAACGCAGTGCATTTTTTAAAGCCAGCTTGATTTCACGTTCATTAAGCGTCAGTTCACGCTTTGGCGCACGACGAATCCCGTCTTTAAACTCAGGGTACTCCGGCAGAACAGCATCAAGCTTTATGGTCATTGCTTTTCCAATTTCACAATTATTCATGGCATATGCCTCCTTTTCTGATGTTTATATTTAAATATTATCACAGCGATGTCTAAATAACGTCTATAAAAAAAATGTTGTACGAGTGTTTTTTTTATTTTGTAGATGATTTTTTGGAAAAATATTGTATAATAAAATTACCAAACATTCTGTTTTAAGCAGTAAGGCCGTTTTTTGAACCTGAAAAACGAGAAAGAGAGCGTGTTTATGGCTATAATTTCATTCAAGCTTCTGCAAATGCCGATGATATTATTAGACGGTCAACAGATTCTTTTGCCATTTAAAAAGGCGGAGGCGCTGTTGTATTGCCTTGCGATTAAAAAGACTGTTTCGCGTGAAGAGGCGGCAAACCTGCTCTGGGATACCGATGATTCGCAGGTCGCGAAGAAAAATCTACGCCATACGCTATATACGATAAAAAGAGTATTTGACATCGAATTGATTGTTTCACCCAAAAAACATCTTCTTACTTTAAACCCGGAATTGGAATATGACATCGATTATGATTATTTCATTCAAACCCACGATTTTTCACTCTATGATGGAGAGTTGCTACAGGGTTTCAGTCTAAAAAATGCCGATGCCTTTGAAAATTGGCTCGAGATGGAGCGTAATGAATTTCGGGAATATTATCTGCACCAGCTATATGACATTATGATTCAGGCGGTGGAAAGAGATGTCTCTGAAACCGAAATGCTCTTTGCCCGTTACATCAAAAAAGATCCGTTGGACGAGCGTGTTTATCAGCTCATGATGGCTTGCTACCAGAAAAACGGTTTATATTATAAGGGTATCAAAGTTTATCAGAATATCAGCAAGCTATTGAACACCGAGCTGCGAATTGCGCCCTGCGCTGAATTGACACAGCTTCATCGCGAACTTTTGGGTGCATGGAGCGAATCTACAGCCGAGGAACAGGAACAAGCGCCCGTGTGTGTGATCGGCCGTTCAGAGGAAATGCAGTTTTTGATGAAAGCATACCGATCATTTTTGCTTGGTACACCGACGGCACTTTTGATTTTGGGTGAAAACGGTGTCGGAAAAACCTATCTTGTCAATAGCTTTCTGGATAGTATCGGTGAAGATTCCTGCATTGTACTTAAAACGATTTGTTTTCAAGCGGAACGTGAGTTTATTTTGCAGCCATGGAATACCATTATGCTGCAGCTTGATCAACAGATTCGAAGCCGTAATATGACAGTTCCCGCAAGTTATACAAGCTATATCAACACTTTGTTTCCGCTGTTTGGCGACGGCGCTCAGACCGCACAGGTGCCGGAAGACGTCATGACCTCTTACAACTACCGCACAGCACGAAACAGTGTGCTCAAGCTGTTTTCTTATGTCGGAGAAGAGAACCCGATCATTTTGTTTTTTGACAATATTCAGTTTATGGATAATCACAGTCTGGAGCTGCTCTCGCTGATTATCAGAGAGCGTAACCCGAATATTCTTTGTATTAGCACCTGTTTGGATATACAGATGCCCTATCTGCAAAAGCAGATCAATGCGCTGGTGCGCGAAAAATTTGTAAGTCCGTTGCTGGTCCCGCCCTTTACTGAAAAGGACGTGTCGGATATTATTACGGAACGACTTGGCCCGGATGCACTCAACGAACAGATTATTTCCCATATCTATCAGGATTCTGAGGGCAACGGCTTCTTCCTAGATATGCTGCTTGGATATCTGACCAACGAAGCGGGCGCTTCCCGCCGGATGCCGTCTAATCCCCATGATATTCTGCTCGAGCGGCTTGAAACGCTTTCCGCCGATTCCAGACAGCTGCTGGATACCATGTCTGTCTGCCCAGAGTCTATTACACTAGATATTGTGGAGTATATTCTTAACCGAGACACGCTGGAAATTATCGAGCTGACCGATGATCTTAAGCAGCATAGCCTGATTAAGGAAAAGGTCGTCGATGGTCAAATTCGATTTCAGTTCCGTCATGCCAAGATGCAGGACTTCGTCCATTCGCAACTCTCGCCCTCAAAGCGCAGATTGCTGCATGCCCGTGTGGCAAACTACTACGAGCAGACACCGGAACTGCTACACAATAATAACTGGTACCAGCGAATTATTTATCACTATGCACAGGCCTGCAACGACGTCAAGGTTTTTCAATACAAAATTCTCAGTCTTGCTGACTATTCGAGATATAATTATGAATTATATCCAGTTCTTCAGCCACAAAAAGATTCTGCACTGGAAGCGCCAAAGCAACTTACAAAATATTTTGATGAACTGGTTACAGAGCTGGTTCGACTATATAATTATCAGCCTAATGCAATTGATTTTGTCGAATTGGAAACGCTGCTTTACCTTGTTATCGGTAAATACTGCATTTCGCAAGGCTTATATAGAAAGGGCCTAGAGGCTATAAAACACAGTCTTGCCCACGAAAGCTATTTAGAGACGCATCCACATATCCATATTTCTTGTCTGCGTCAGCTAACGTTTTACGGCATACAGACATGGAACGCCAATTTAATGCGAGAAAATATCGAAAAAAGCATGGCGATTGCAAAAGAAAAACGGCTGAGCATTGACTACGCCATTGAATGCCGCTTGTATGGATTATATTTGACAATGTGTGGTCGGTACGACGAAAGCAGAGATCGTCTAAATCAGGCTATCGGTTTGTTTGAGTCCACAGCGCTTGACGGCCAAAATTATGTTTTGAATTTAGCAGCCTGCTACAATTATCTGGGGGAATTGGAACGCAAGCAGAAACATTTTGAAGCCTCTCTGGCTTTTTATGAGCAGGCTATTGAGCTTTGCGGCGACCGAAAATATCCTAAAAATCCGATATTTTTTTCAAATCAGGCTTGTTCCTATTTGATGCTGGGTAAAAAGGATAAGGCTGTGGAGCTATTCTTCTACGCCAATAAGCTATATGATGCGTCTAACATCCATGTCGGGCGCGCGATGACGAAGGCGTATTGCTGCTTGCTCTATGCCATGGATGGCAACATGAGTGACGCCAGGCGCCTACTTGCAGAGGCCGAAAAAACAGCTCATGACATCAGCTCGCCAATGGGGCTTGGGCTTGTTGAACGGACCAAAGCGATGCTCCTCAAAAACTTCCCAAAGGTGTTTAACGATGTTATAAGTGACAGTATTGAAGCCTGCTGCATGAAAAGTGAAAAATATCTCTCTGCGCTCCCGGGTGCTTATGAGTTAGAACTTCCGCTAGATCTCCCGCGAATGGCCGAATAAACGTAAAAAAGACGGCGGAGTAATACACTGATAAAAAAGGCTGGATCATTCCGGCACGCGAGGTGTGATTTATATGGAACTTTCAATTAGAATAGCCGATCCGGCCGGCAATATCACAATTTTTGTCATGAGCGCTGTCCCTGCGCAACAGTATGCTACGGTTGCAGCAATGCTATTAGCCGACAGTCAATTTTCCGCCGAACAGGTGGCATTTCATGTCGCACCAAAAATGGGCGCGCAGGGGCGTATTGAGATGATGGGCGGGGAGTTTTGCGGCAATGCAACCCGTAGTTACGGATATTTGCTTAGCATGCTTTTGCCCAATCATCCAAATGAAGTCAAGGTCGAAATAAGCGGCACCGACCATCCGTTGGTGGTGAAAATTGATCAGGAACATGGCAGCTGCGAAACACAGATGCCGCTGCCGACAGGAAAAATCACCATCGAATTTGAAGGCGAAGCATTTGAAGCGATCTGCTTCGATGGAATCATACATATAATCGTACCGGGCGCGTCGCGCGGTCAGGCTTTTGTCGATGGCCTTTTGGCAGCGGCAAAAAGTGAGATTGACAGCAATGCTTACGGCATCATGTTTTTAGAAGGGGATAGAATGACCCCTGTTGTCTATGTCTGTGAAACTGACTCCATGGTGTGGGAGAGCAGCTGTGGCAGTGGCTCGATGGCAGTGGCGGCACTGGGAGCGATGAATCAAATAAATGGCGTGTGTCACCGCGCTTTACAGCAGCCCGGCGGCGTTATAGAAGCGGTTGCACGTGCCGAAAGTGGAAGAGTGGTAGCGTGCAGCATGGGTGGGCCGGTCGGTCTATCAGAGGAAATTAAATGGACGATGCCGACGTTTTAAAACTCATAGTTGCTTTAGAAAAAATACATTTAAAATATAATGTAAAACAAACGAAAGCAAGCCC
>JAEWNU010000292.1 GCA_023456995.1 Bacillota bacterium | reverse complement strand
TAGTACAATACGTTGCCGGAACGCACCAACGGTTTCCCTTTAAAAGTGGGAAGCGTCTGCTTTTTGGCTTCGGACAATAAAATCGACCCCTTTCAGTGGAAATTTCGCTGTAACGGCTAAAAAGCCGAATACCTACTCGCCGAGATAGGACCGCACAAGGATTTGAAGCAACTCGTCCCGGTCAATGCGGCGAATAAGGCTGCGGGCGTTATTGTAGGTAGTGATATAGGTGGGATCCTCCGAAAGGATATAGCCGACGATTTGGTTTATCGGGTTGTATCCCTTTTGCTTGAGCGCATCATAAACCCCTGTGAGAATGTTGCGCACTTCGGATTCTTTGTCTTCGTAAATTGAAAAGGAGCGTGTTGGCTCTTGCATAATATCACCTCTTACTACTATCTTACAACATATGTTTCCCGAATACAAGCGAAATTTATGCGCGGAGCTGTGCACCCAGCGCAGAAACGGCATTCAATGCACGCTCCATAGCCGCATTCACTTCGGCGTCGGTCAAAGTGCGGTCAGCAGCGCGCATTGAAATGGCGAATGCCAGGCTCTTTTTGCCTTCGGGAATTTGCGCACCCTTATAGTGGTCAAATAATGAGACTGATTCTAGAATATCGCCAATCTGCGACTTGATGGCCTTTTCTATGGTCAGCACTGGAAGTGCATCGTCGCAGAGCAGCGCCATATCACGCGTGGAAGCGGGGAAGCGGGGAAGCGGGCGATAGGTGCGTCCGGCAACATCTGAAAGCTCAAACAGTACCGCAAGATCAATACGACCCATATAGGCACGTACGCCCATATCATAGTTAACGCAGACTGAGGGGTGAACCTCGCCAATAGTGCCGATCAGGCGGCCTTCCTTGGTTAGCTCTGCGCAGCGGCCGGGGTGGAAGGTGGGGTTATTGGTGACGGCGGTTACGTCGTAATCCGCAACGCCAAAGACCTCAAGTAGTTCCTCGACAATGCCTTTAAGAGAGAAATAATCATAATTAGGACCGTACATGCCCAATGCGAGCATTTTATTTTCATCGGGCAGTGTGTTGACGCTCTGCTTGGGAATAAACTCCTTGGCAATTTCAAAAAGCGCAGCCGATTCGTTGCGGTTGTTATAGTTGCGCGCAAGCACTTCCATCATCGACGGGTAAACGACAGTGCGCATAACGCTGGTATCTTCGCCCAACGGGTTTAAAATCTTAACGGTGTTGCGCAGCGGGCTATTCTCTGGAATACGCACCAAGTCAAACGCCTTAGGGGAAACAAAAGTGTAGGTGCAGATTTCGCTCATGCCCTGCGCCAGTAGTGTGGTGACGGCACGGCGCTCAAGCTTATGCGCTTGGGTTACAACCCCGTACACGCCGCCCTGAATAGAGGTGATTGGAATTTTGTTATAGCCATAAAAACGCGCGATTTCTTCGGCAATATCAGCCTTGTGCTCAAGATCCGCACGCCATGAGGGCGCTGTAATGTCGTCCCCCTTTACAGTGCAACCGATGGCTTGCAGCGTTTTAACCATCTCATCACGAGGGACATAAATGCCCAGAAAGCGGTTAATCCATTCTACCTCAAGCTTGATTACGGTAGCAGGCTTAGCAGAATTATCCACATCAATTGCGCCGTTTACCGGTTCGCCGGCACCGAGTAAAATGGCTAGTTCACAGGCACGGTCGGCAGCAGTAAGGCATACGGTGGGGTCTAACCCTTTTTCAAAGCGGGAAGAAGCCTCGGTTCTCATGCCGAGCTTTTTAGCGGTGGTACGCACCGAGCTGCCGAGGAAATTGGCAGATTCAAATACGACTGTGACCGTATCTTCATGAATGCCTGAATTTTCGCCGCCCATAACGCCTGCAACTGCAGAAGGTTTCTCTGCATCGGCGATAACTAGCATTTCAGGCGAGAGCGCACGCTCGGTGCCATCGAGCGTCATCAGTGTTTCGCCGGGCACAGCATTGCGGATAACCAGCTTTTTGCCCGCGACGCAGTTGACGTCAAAGGCATGCATTGGCTGACCATATTCCAGCATGACGTAGTTGGTGATATCGACGATATTATTGATGGGACGCACACCCGAGGCGCGCAACCGCTCACGCATCCACAATGGAGAAGGGCCGATTTTGACATTGGTGACCGCTCTGGCAACATAGCGGGGGCAGAGAACAGGGTTCTTGACCTCGACTGAGAGCATATCGTTGATGTCGCTGCTGCCCGCAGCTACGACCGGCGTTTTGACGGTCAGCGGCTTGCCGAAGGTTACAGCTGCCTCACGCGCCAGACCAATCACCGAAAGGCAGTCCGGGCGGTTGGAAGTGATTTCGAATTCCACAATGGTGTCATTTATTCCAAGTGCGGTACGGATATCCTCGCCGAGCTTGCAGGGCTCGTCGATGACGAAGATGCCGTCCTCAATCGCGTTGGGAAAGTCGTTTTTGGTCAGCCCCAGCTCGGCTAGCGAGCAGAGCATGCCCTCGCTGAGTTCACCACGCAGCTTGGTGGTGACAATCTTGTGTCCGCCGGGCAGAGTTGCGCCGTCGAGCGCTGCGGGAATAATGTCGCCCGCCTTGAGGTTGGAGGCACCCGTGACAATCTGCACCGTCTTACTGCCAACATCCACCTGGCAGATAAACATATGGTCGGAATTACCATGCGGCACAAGAGAAAGAATTTTGCCAACTACAACGTTTTCTATTTCTTCGCCTTCTTTGGTGAAGCCTTCTACCTTGGAACCGGACATAGTCATTGCTTCGCAGAATGCCCGGGGGTTTATTTCATCCAGCGTGACGTAGTCGCCAAGCCATCTCATTGAAAGATCCATTCTTTTTTTCGCCTCCCTTTAAAACTGGCCGAGGAACCGCAGATCGTTCTCAAAAAGAAGCCGCAGGTCGTCGATGTTGTAGCGTCTCATAGTCACGCGGTCAAGTCCCATGCCCAGCGCAAAGCCGCTGTATTCCTCGGGATCAATGCCGCCGTTTTGCAGCACCTTGGGGTGAATCATGCCGCAGCCGAGCAGCTCAATCC
>JAEWNU010000291.1 GCA_023456995.1 Bacillota bacterium | reverse complement strand
TGCGAAGAAGAACTCAGATCTTTATTTTTTTTAGCGATAGAGTATTACAACGACAACAGTCGACTGAAATTCTGGTATCATATTTCTTTACTGCAACACGAGCACCTGAAAAATATTAGCAAGCAATTAATCAAAAAACGCAATATTAGTGTGATTAATAATATAAAAAGCTGCTTTGAAAAAGGAATTAAAAATAAAGAAATTAGAGCAGACATAACGGATGGGGCTATTTATTTATATCTATCGATGATACAAGGTTTTTTAGAAGTAATAGAATTTGACATAATTGATAAAACAACTGAAGACCAAGCGGCAATGGTATGGGAATCTTATTGGAACGGCATAAAGTTTCAAGGTTGATTCTGGTAACTAATCTCAAATAAAGATTATCTTTCGTAAAAGAATACGCCCTGACGTTCAAGTGAGCGTCAGGGCGTCAACTTTTTTATGATGAAATTATCGGGATAAAATATAAAGAATGGCGTGTAAATACTTTCAATTGGTTAATAAAAAACGAGGGCTTACGGTCTCTGCTCACCGACTAGAGCGCGATAAACATCCAGATATTTTTTTGCTGAATTTCCCCAGGAAAAATCGCGACTCATGCCATTGCGGCGCACCACGCGCCAGATATCCTTCTGATGATAAAGCGATAAGGCCCGGTGCAATGCGTCCAGCATATCCCCGACCTCGTAGGACAGAAAATTGATGCCATCTCCTTCTCCTGTTTCAGGGTTAAAGGGTATCACCGTATCCTTCAACCCGCCCACCGCGTGGACGATCGGCACAGCGCCATAGCGCATAGCAATCATCTGAGCTAATCCGCAGGGCTCCGAGCGGGACGGCATAAAGAACAAGTCGGCTCCGGCATATATCCGAGAGGCCAGCGCTGGAGAAAAGCCGATGGAACAGCGTACTTTATCGCTTGCTTGTGCGCTCCAGTCCTGTATCATGGTTTCAAATTCAGAGTCACCTGAACCAAGCACCACAAGCTGCATATCCATCTCCGAAATCGCATCCATCGCTTCGCGAATCAGACCGAGCCCTTTTTGCGGCGTCAGGCGCGTTACCATGCCGATGAGCGGTACGCCGGAAACTTGCGACAGACCCATCTCCTTCTGCAACGCGCGCTTATTAATCGCCTTAAACCGAAGCGTTTCCAAGTCATACCCACGTGTCAGGTATTGATCTGTTTTAGGGTTAAACAGATTAGTATCAAGGCCGTTGACAATGCCAACCAGCTTTCCTTTGCGTGCCTGTAAAATATGATGCAGCCCCGAGGAATAGAAGGGGTCGAGAATTTCTTTTGCGTAGCTTTCACTGACGGTGATAACCGTATCGGCGCTTTCAATGCCGCCTTTCAAAATGTTCAGGCAGCCATCATACATCAAAATATCGCGGAAAGCTACATCCAACCCGAAGACGCTGCCCAAAATATAAGGATCGTATTGCCCCTGAAATTCAATGTTGTGAATAGAAAGTACCGTCCGGATATTCTGATACCCCCCTGTCTGCCGAAAAAAAGCATTGAGATACAGAGGAACCAGCCCCGTGTGCCAGTCGTTAGCGTTAATCACATCGGGATAAAACCCAATGTGCGGCAACATTTCGAGAACAGCTTTAGAAAAGTAGGCAAAGCGCTCTGCGTCATCAAATTCGCCATATACGGCGGAACGTTTGAAATACTGCTCGTTATCCAGCAGATAATAGGTCACACCGTTATATTCACCCTGAAAAATGCCGCAATGACTTACCCGCCACCCTAATGGTACGCCAATGCTGGTCACAAAGGTCAGTGTCTGCCGCAGCTTCTCCGGAATATGTGCATACAGCGGCAACACGACTCTAGCATCCGCCCCGAGTGTATTCAGAGCCGCAGGCAGCGAGCCCATTACATCGCCTAGCCCGCCAACCTTGATAAACGGCAAAGCCTCGGCTGCCGCAAATAAAATTTTCTCCATGTTAGTCCCCTTCCGTATCAGCCGAAAATCATTGGAAAAGCGGTCAGATCACCGAGTTTTTCTCAACAACAAACGGGTAGCTCTCGCCGCCGTTAAACGAATGGCCTGTCGTCACTTTCACATCCTTATCCAGAATGACGTTGGACAGGGTGGAATCCCCTTCCAGAATACAGCCTTGCATCACAATAGAGTTGCGCACGACGACACCTTTTCCAATGCGAACATCGCGGAACAGAATGCTGTTTTCAACCGTACCGTCAATGCGGCAGCCGTCGGCGATCAGACTGTTTGCAACCCGCCCGTGTTCACCATACATGGTGGGAACCGTGTCTTTAATTTTAGTGAGGATATGTGTGCTAGCATCAAACAGCTCCCGCCGGACATTGGCGTTAAGTAAGTCCATGCTGGTGCAGTAATAATCTTGAAGGGTGCGAATCGCGGAAAAATACCCCTGATACCGGTAGGCGTAAAACCGTTTGTTTGAGAATTTCTTGGCGATATAATCTCGGTTAAGATCCGACCAGCCATAGGTGGTGCCCTGATCGACCAGATCAAGCAGCACGGACTTATTCATGATAAAAATCCTTCGCAACAGCAAGGCGGTTTCGTCCTTATTTCCGGTATGGCATCGGGCGTCGCATATGATGCCATCCTCTCCTACTGAAACCTCCGTATCATCTCGGCGTGGCCTGCCTTCGCTGCATACCACGGTCAAATCCGCGCCAGACTCAATATGGCGCTGGAGTACCTCTCGAAGGTCCACCGTGCAGACCAGGTTGGCGTCGGCCACAATAGCGTATTCCGGCAGCAACCGAGTCAGATAAGTATGAAAGCTAAAAAGCGCCTCAAACCGGTTCTGATAATGGTAGCCGGATTCGTTCATGAAAGGCGTCAGCAGCTTGAGTCCACCATTTTTGCGGCTTAAATCCCAGTCCTTACCGGTACCTAAATGGTCGGCAAGCGAGGAATAATGCTTGCGGGCAACCACAGCGACCTCCGGTACAGAGGCGTGAACCAAGTTGGACAGCATAAAATCAATCAGCCTATAGCGCCCGCCAAAGGGTAATGAGCCCACCGTGCGTTTTTTAGTCAATACGCTGACGGTATCCTCTTCAAAGGAATCACTAAACAAAATGCAAAAGGCATTCATGATATCATCTCCTTTATTTTTCCACAGCGGAAATCATCTGTTTGGGCAATACAACCTGCCCACTTTTGATCACCGCGCCCTGCCCCACCACGGCAATGCCCCATTCGTCACGGTTGGGGTATTGCTCAGGGGAAGCGCCAATGATTGCACCATCCTCAACGACGACATCATCCGCCAGAATAGCATAACGTACCTTGGCGTTCTTGCCGATGTGGACGTTTTTCATCAACACCGAGTATTCCGCACTGGCACCCTCATCAACCTCTACACCGGAAAAAAGGACACTGTAATTGAGCTGGCCGTTCATTTCACAACCCTCAGTCAGCATAGAGTTGATAATTTTGGCATCTTCGCCCACATATTGCGGTCGTGTAGAGGCATGGTGGGAATAAATACGCCAGAGGGGGTCGCTTAAGTTAAGCGGCAGATTCGGGTTTAAGAGATCCATGTTGGCTTCCCACAAGGAGTCGATGGTGCCGACATCCTTCCAGTAGCCCTGAAACGGATAGGCAAACACCCGCTCGTTGTTTTTGATCATGGCGGGGATGATATTCTTGCCGAAATCCTTGGAAGAGGTTGAGTCAGCTTCGTCCTCAATCAAATAACGGCGCAGCTTTTCCCATGTGAAAATGTAAATTCCCATCGAGGCTTTCGTGGATTTGGCATGCTTGGGCTTCTCTTCAAACTCGTAGACTGAAAAATCCTCACGAGTATTCATGATGCCGAACCGGCTTGCCTCTTCAATTGGCACATCCAGAACCGCAATGGTAATATCGGCGTCTTTCTCCTTGTGGAATGCAAGCATATTGCGGTAATCCATTTTGTAGATGTGGTCGCCCGATAGCACCAGTACATACTCCGGATGATACTGCTCAATAAAGTTGATATTCTGATAAATGGCATTGGCGGTTCCCGCATACCACTGACTCGCTTCGCCAGAAACATAAGGCGGCAGAATACTGACACCACCGTTAAGCCGATCCAAGTCCCAGGGCTGGCCATTGCCTATGTAGGTGTTGAGCTCCAGCGGCTTATACTGGGTGAGCACACCAACAGTATCGATCCCCGAATTTGAGCAGTTAGAAAGCGTAAAATCGATAATTCGGTATTTCCCGCCAAAGGGGACGGCGGGCTTTGCCCTTTCCCTTGTCAGGATGTGGAGTCGATTCCCCTGACCACCTGCAAGCAGCAT
>JAEWNU010000290.1 GCA_023456995.1 Bacillota bacterium | reverse complement strand
ACGGTAGGGTGCTCTTTAACAAGCCGTGACACTACATTTTCAAGCCGGTCATCACCACACAGTGGTAACAGCGCTCTGGCGTGCCGTTCGGTTAATCCTGCCGAAATCAATCTATCTACCTGACGTTTAGGCAACCGAAGTAAACGAAGTTTATTAGCTATTGCAGACTGTGAAAGCCCCAGCCTATCAGCGGCTTGTTGTTGCGTAAGGTCCTGCGTCTTAATCAATAGTGCAATAGCCTGTGCTTCTTCAAAAAAAGTCAGGTCTTGCCGCTGCATATTTTCTATAATAGCAAGTGCTGCACTACGGCGGTCGTCTGCCTCCTCTAATAGCGCAGGAATGCTTGTCTCACCCAATATTTTAAAAGCTTTTAATCTCCGCTCCCCAGCAATAAGCTGGAAACGATCTCCTGTTCTTCTAACCAAAATGGGGGAAATCAAACCATTTTCTTTTATTGATAGCGCTAATTCCTCTAGTGCTTTTTGTTCAAAAATTTGCCGGGGCTGTGCCGGATTAGCGTCAATGCTGTCAAGCGGTACCAGTCTTACCCGAGTAAAACTATTTCCTAATAGCGGCAGAAACCCCATTCGGACACCTCCAAAAATAAAATAGTATATTCCTCTGTTATGTGGAATATACCATTTATTGGAATATATCGCAAGTAGTTTTGATCGCGTATCCTGACAGAAACCCCATTAGCTGTCAGACTTTCAACAAAATTGTTGTTGTTGCCGTTATAACTGTCAAAATTAGAACTACTCGCCGTAAATAAAAATGACAGATAAGTTGTGAATCGTGTTAGAAAAAAATCTTTTAAAATTTTTTACTCATGTAATTTGATATTTAATATTACAAATTTGTTCTCATACCGTCGCAAAAACGGAAACATTTACTTAATGTTTATCAGAAGCAAACCGCCTAAACACAGCACCATCCCACCAATCTGTTTTGGGGTGATGGTTTCATGATAAAGCAAAACGCCAACAAGTACAAGTAATACCGCGAGTGTAATGTTAGCAACCAGTGAACATACGCTAATATTCCAGCCCGCCCGGTATGCCAATATATAACCAATTTCTAGTGCTACGATACTAGCTGCCAATAAAATAGCTGTCCAGTTGATGCCTTTAAAATTCTCCAACGAAAAACTGCCGGTCTGATAACGCATCATAACAAGGGCACTCAAAGCTGCCACTACATAGGTAATTACCAGAGACGCAAAAGCATTAGTGCCCGATGGAGTCGCTTTCGCCGCGATATTATAAAACATATTTGAACACACAATCAGCGCTATAGGTAAGAATGCTCCCATCTCATTGGCCATAAAACTTTCTCCTTTTCCTCATAGCGGCTTTTCATTAAGCTTTATACGCTGGCGCGGATACTTTTTTGGAGTAGGTTTTTCTTTTTTTATCACGATCAGGGTTCTTTGACCTTGGTCACCCAGCGCATATTCGTGAACAGAGACTATATTTCCCCCTAGGAGCCCAACGGCATTTTTTGCAGCCTCAATTTCTGCGCCGCAATCCGGACCTTTAAGAGCCAGCATTTTTCCTCCAACCTTTAAAAGCGGTAGACAATATTCACAGAGCACTGCCAGTTGTGCCACCGCGCGGGATGTAGCATAGTCAAAGCGTCCACGCAGCCTTTCATCCGTTCCGGCCATCTCGGCACGGGCATGAATAAAATCATTCTCTTGCCCGAGTAAATCTGACAGCTCTTTTAAAAATATCAGCCGCTTATTAAGACTGTCGAGCAATGTCAGCTTAATATCGGGCCGTATAATTTTCATCGGCACGCCAGGGAATCCCGCCCCTGTCCCGACATCAATCAGCGAGGCGCCCTGCGCAAAATCGGTGAGCGCAAGGGGAAGAATGCTGTCAGCAAAATGCTTAATAGCAATTTCAGACGGATCGGTGATGGCGGTCAGATTCACTTTTTCGTTATATTCTAATAAAAATTTACCATAAGTATTAAATTTTTCGCATTGTTGATTTTCCAGTGTCACCCCAAAAGACGCCAAACAGGCAGATAGTTTATCTGTTGGAATCATTTTTTCCCTCTTTCTCTCTCCGGCGCCTAGAAAGCTCCAGCATCAGCACCGAAATATCCGCAGGGGAAACCCCCGAAATATTCATAGCAGCACCCAAACTTTGTGGCGAGACTTTTTTTAGCTTTTCGCGCGCCTCTATACGCAATCCTTTGATATCAGAATAATCAATGTTACCAAGGTCAATACCGCGAAGGCGCTGCATTTCAGCGGCCTGTGCCCGCTGCTTTTGAATATAACCTTCATACTTTATCTCAATTTCAACCTGATCCGCCACTGCACGAGGAAGTTGTGGTCGCTTTTCATCAAACGGCTCCAGCATTGCATAAGTTATCTGGGGTCTTCGCAACAAATCTGCCATTTTGATGCCGCTAATAACCGGTGCAGTACCCTTTGATTTCATCAACTCGTTTAATTCTACAGTAGGGGAGATTGTTGTGTTCTGCAGCCGAAGTATTTCATCTCGGCGCTGCTGCTCTCGCAGCAAAAATTTCTGCCAGCGTGTATCGCTTATTAAACCAATTTCTCGGCCCTTGGGTGTCAAACGGGCTTCAGCATTATCCTGTCGCAACAACAATCGATACTCTGAGCGCGAGGTCATCATGCGGTAAGGATCGGTGGCTCCTTTGGTGGTTAAATCGTCTA
>JAEWNU010000289.1 GCA_023456995.1 Bacillota bacterium | reverse complement strand
AAAAGGCGTAAAGTCCCATCTCGTCAAAATAATCGAGCAGCGTAGTCAAAATCTTATTCTGTGAACAAAGCAACATAAAAAGTGTCAGCTCACGCAGTGAGGTCATGAACGGCAACATGTAGCCGCTGATAATGGATGCCTTCTGAATGGGAATAATGATTTTGGTCATGCGCTTATACCACGGAATATCCTGAATGATGGCTGCTTCTTCAATTTCTCCACTGAGTTGCAGCATCGAGTTTAGCGAGCTACGGCTGGCAAACGGAATATATTTCACCACGCCCGCTAAAATCAACAGCAGATAAGTGTTATAAATGCCAAGGCTGGAACCAAAAATGAAGAAGGAGACACCCACCGCCAGTGAAGGCAGTAAATAGGGCAAAAATGCGACGCTGTTAACATAGCCCGCCCATTTGCTGCGGCGATTTTTGCTGACGCTGTAGCCGACTAACATACCGATGGTACCCGCTATCAATGCGCAACAAGCCGCGACAATCAGCGTTCCCTTAAAGGCGTTCTTGATTGTGGCGTTATACAAAATGCCATACTGGCCGTACATTCCGTTCTCGGTGACATTTTCAGAGGTTAGCCACCATTTGGTGGTCAGGTTGGCCAAATCTCCCGTCGTTAAAAAGCTATAGTCGCCTGGGTTGGGTAAAAAGGTTTCGGTCGCAAACGATATAATGGGGAAGATGCTGGTCATGACAGTTAGAATCACGAAAAGAATCGCAATTGCATATTTGCCAATCCGGCCAAGGTCGATTTGACTGCTTTGCCCCGACTTGCCGGTGACAGTGGTATAGCTTTTGCGTCCGCTGGTGCTCATCTGGTTGACGAGAAGAATTGCTACACCGAACATCATCATAATGACGGCTAGAATGCTCGCTTCTCCAATACGATTGACATTCATGCCCACATATTTAGTCGAAAGCGTCGTCAGTCCCAGATAATGCGGCACGGGGTAACTGCCCATCGCGCTGCCAAAGACCAGTAGAATGGTTGACATAATGGCCGGTGTCACCATCGGAAGCGTAATACGGAAGAAGGTTTTAAGCTTGGGCGTATTTAAAATTGTTGCCGCTTCCTCAAGATTGGCGTCCATATTGCGAAATATGCCGCCGATGAGGATATATGCAAAGGCGGCATAGTGCATTGAGAGCACCACTACGCAGGGGAAAAGTCCCTTGCACCACCAAAGAGGCATTTTGATATTTAAAAGGGTAACGAGCAATCCGTTTGATGCACCCGTTATCTCATTGCTGTTAAAAACATTCTGCCATACGACTGCCAGTGTCCACTGTGGCATAATATAAGGGAAAATGAAAATTGAGCTGAGATATTTTTTAAATTTCAGGTTTGTTCTTGTGACAAGATAAGCAAAAACACCGCCATAAAGAATAGCGCCAAGACAAGAAAAAAACGAAAGCAGAACGGTGTTTTTGAGCGGATTCCAAAGGTTTGCTTTTCTCAAAGCGCCGGTAAAAAGATCTTTCCAGTTAAAAAAGGTGTAACCGCTTGTCAGCCCCGTTGCGACTGAATCGACCGAGCCTGGATGCACCCTGACCGTGTCTACCAATATTGAGATAATGGGCGCAATGGTCGTCACTGAAAGTATGATGCCAAGAAGCAGCAGTACAAGGTTCTGTGGCTTTGAAAAATAGGTGAGCACCTTGGTAAAAGCAATATTCAGCTTTGATGGCCTTTTAATCGCTGCACTTTCCATATGTTCTCCTTTGTCATAAAAGGGGTGTTTAGAACACCCCTTTTTGACAATCTACGAATTCTTAATACGTGTAAACTATTATCTTACTTTACTGTTTACCTTCAAACGCAACAACATCAATCCAGTCGCTCATATTAAATGCGACCTCAGAACAATACTTGGGGTCTTCAACGACAAGCTTGCCGCCATCCGCGCCGGTCCACCAGTCATAACCGCGGTCGTTCTTGGCAGGGAAAGTATCCTTGCCGTCAACAAAGCCATCCTTGGTATGATCCTGATTGATAGCGGGATTCGAGGAATAACCGCCCATATCTTTGCCCCACGCATGGAAGCCTTCCTTGGTGGTGGTCATGTAAGCGATAAACGCGCAGGAAGTCCAAGGCAGCGGCGAGGTTTTGACAACCTGGAGGTAATGCTTGTAAGCATAGCCGCCAATGCCCTTATAGCCATCCTGATAGGCTGCGATGGTCACGTTATTGACCGACGCTGAAGCTGATTCCTCGATGGAACGCAGCTTGGAGTAAACCAGAAGGCCGCACTCATCTACAGCGGAAGCTGTAACCAGTTCATTGCAGATGGGGCCGTCATCGGTCTGCTCATTGTACTGTTTGCACCAGAGCTTGATCCAAGCCAGCGCATATTTGGCATTTGGCGCGGTAAGTCCCAGCGCGGCAACATCGCCTGCAACCTCTTCGATGACGGGCTTAAAGTAAGCCTGCTTGGTGCTGTCGAGTGCGTCATAAGCGTCCTTGAGGTAGGTGGAATACTTATCGTTAGTCAGCATATAAAGGAAGTTCTTGCCGATTGGCTCAGAATCGACGCCCATGAACAAGGGAGCGACGCCTTCGCCGACAAAGTCCCAGCAGTTCATGAAGCTTGCATTGCCAAGGTTATTAAACATAAACACCTTGTTAAGCGTCTGGAGCGCCAGCGGGTGACCGTTGAGTTCTTCGTTGGTTCCACTGCTGGATTTCCAGTCCTTAGGGATGAAGTTGACCAAATTTCCGGTGGCCAGCATTTTGCTTTGAATTTGGTTACCATCCTGAATCAAAGTCATGGAGTAGGTATGGGTTGCGCTATTGATATCTGCATTAAGTAAGGTGAAAATCGAGTTATTCTTAGGCTGTGACCATTCAATAGTGCCAGTGTAGGAGGGATCAATCTTCTTGAGCTCTTCAACAAAGCTGGTTCCTGCTGTCGCGCCGCGGCTGGAATTGCCAATTCCGTAAAGCACTTTGCCGTTGGACTCAGCAATCGCTTTCTTATAAAGCTCCTGAATGGGAAGGGTCTCTGCCTCGGCAATGATCTTTTCGATTTCGCTCATTTCTGCTGCAGGTGCAGATTCACTGGGCGCTGCCGCACCTGAAGATGCCTCACTTTGCGCGGGCGCTGATGCAGATGGGGCTGGTTTGCTGCCGCAGCCTGCAAACATAGCCGTTACCATGGCGAATGCCAGAACAAAAGACATTAAACGTTTCATTTTAGTCCTCCTTAAAAATTTTTATGTAACTGTAGATCAAAAAGCAGAATGCTAATTGAAGGACAGGTTTACATACAGTTAAAATTTGAGTTTAGATTTAATGACCAAAACATATTAACAATAGAATCTTTTTATAATTATATTTTATAAAAAATTCTCTTTTTGATCTACGGGACAAACGTGCCTTTTTTTGTAATTTTTAACCTTTTTATTTTTTGTGGGAACTTTTTCACGTCAAACCGTTACATTCTTAATCTGCTGACCGCAAAAAAGTTTAAAAAATATGAGCCCGTGAAAGCTTCACTCACTTTCACAGGCTCGTATTTTAACCTATGTATTCGGCAACCGTCGTGCAACTAACCAATTTTTCAGATTCTACTGGACTTAATTCTTTCTCTGCAACTTCCGGTATCAGAAGTCTTGCTGCGGCAGGCAGTATTTTAATGGTGAAATTTTGAGCTGGGGAAATTTCACCATCGCGATTTAAAGCCACCGGCTTGTCCGAAAAAATGCGTATCTGCTTGCAGCGAACAAACTGGATAAAAGCATATTTTTTCAGATGCTCTCCACGCTTATAACTGGCAATCATCGGCAGCAAGCGAAAGCGTGGCATAGCCGGTATACTGATAAAGTCGATTAGCCCATCCTGCCAGTCGGCCAGCGGTGCTGCCTTAAAGCCGCCGCCGTAGTACCGCCCGTTAGCCGCAATCGCAAAGATGTAGTCTCCCTCAGGCTGTGGTACTCCGTCAATTTCAAATCGATATCGGTATCGCATCGAGGTAAAAAAGCAATATATGAGCGAAAGGATATAGGCCGCCTCACCCTTAATCAACGGAAAGTGCTTAAATCGCGCCATATTCTGGGCGATGGTAGCATCCAACCCTACTGAGGCGATGTTTAATGACACGCGATCCCCCGCCATCAATAAATCAAGCGGTACAACCTGCCCACCTATCAAGGATGACAGAGACACCCCCGTTTTTACGCCTGGTAAGCTTTCTAGGCTGCGAACAAAATCATTGCCGGTGCCTGCCGGAACCGGAGCCAATATCAACTGCGGATTGCCCGGAAGGGCTTGCGCAACCTCACTGATTGTTCCATCGCCCCCACAGGCATATAGTGTGGTTTCAATGCCGTCTGCGGCATAACACCGCGCAATCTGTTCAGCGTGACCAGGGTATTGTGTGACGATAATTTCATAATCTTCGCTTTGCCCCGAAAAAAGCATTTGTATTTCAGCCTTGAGTGCCGACGTGCTATCAGTTTTGCCCGCCTTTGGGTTCAGGATAAAAACATGTCTCAAATCTCTCACCTTCTGAACCCATTATAAAAAAGAGAATGGCCTAAAGTCAAACAAAACACCACAGAAAGGACTTAAACAATTGCAGCCCCTTCTGCGGTGTTATATAATAAATTTGACAAAACGCCGTATCAGGTTGTTTGCCCGGCATTTTGCGCGGCGCTTTGTGCAGCCTGCGTGATGTTTTGAGTTCTTTGAGGGGTACTTGGTTCGGACATATAGCGAATCCCCTCGATATGTAAAAATCGTATACGCTTGATGTTGTAGCTGGAAAGTGGGCGACAATTGGCGTCCTGTGAGTGTGCGCCTACGTAGATGGTGTTTAACGTCGGGAAAAGCCCTCTGATTTCGGTGATGACTGGCGTGTGCTGAAAACGATCTTGATCAAGCATGAGCTGTACCAGATCACCCGGCCGCATGGTGGAAATATCGGCATCGGTGGCATAAGGGCCGACATCCTTATTCTTCGTCAGAAAATTATACAGATATTCCACACCCGTCCACGCGGGGGCTCGGTTGTTTGCATCTATGTAATACCAGCCGAACGTCGGCGTGTAATTCATCACAGCACCGCCCGCCAGCAGACACTGGGATGCATAGTTGGTGCAGTCGCCGCCTATTCCAGAAAAATCGAGAAAATTGGGGTTGCGAAAATAGGCCCATCGGTTTGCGTACGCCACCGCTGCGCGCCGGTCATAGTTAAGATTAACAAGTGGCATGGTCTTGCTCCTTTCTACAAGGTTTTATTCCTTTTTCATGTTATGATAAATTGCATTGCGGTGTTCCCGACTGAAAACAATAATGATAAGGATGGCAGTTTTATGGCACAAAGCAGTTATTCCAATCTTCTCGCTGAGATGCAAGATTATTTTAGCCGGGGCCTGACCCTGCCGGTAAGTACGCGAAAAGCAGCTTTGCTGCGTCTAAAAAGTGCGCTCCAGAATAATGAGCAGGCCTTTTACGATGCCGTTAAAAAAGATTTTGGTCGCTGCGCCTTTGACAGTTGGAGCTGTGAGTTTCTCATGATTCAGGAAGAGCTGACGCTAGCAATCCACTCGTTATCACACTGGGCCGCTATGCGTCCGGTGGACGTCGGCGTGGTGAATGCTCCCGCACGGGCGATGGTTCGCCCCGAACCGCTGGGCAAGGTGTTGATATTGTCTCCTTGGAACTACCCCGCTCTGCTGGCGCTCGCCCCCTTAATAGGTGCAGTGGGAGCGGGCAATTGCGCGGTAATAAAGCCCTCTTCGAGTACGCCGCACACTTCGGCACTGCTTGAGCGTATTATTAAGGTGGCCTTTGACCCCCGCCATGTCACGGCCCTGACCGGAAATCATGATGTTTCCGATGCGTTATTGAGCGAGCGTTTTGACTTGATCTTTTTCACGGGAAGCCCCGCCGTCGGGCGGCATGTCATGCAGAAGGCCGCCCAACATCTGACGCCTGTAATACTTGAGTTGGGTGGCAAATCCCCCTGCATCGTTGATGAAACCGCCGCTTTGCCTCAAGCTGCGAAGCGTATTGCGTGGGGTAAGTTTTTGAATGCAGGACAGACCTGCGTGGCTCCCGATTATCTGTTGGTGCAAAAAAGTATCGCCGCACATTTGGTGGTGGAATTAAAGCGCAGCATCAAACGGCTCTATTACCCCACTGGCAGACTCACCGCCGACTGGCCTAACATCATTACGCCGCAACACACGCAACGGCTGGCGGAGCTGATAAAGGGCGAGCGTATCACTTTTGGCGGTGGCTTTGATATTAAGA
>JAEWNU010000288.1 GCA_023456995.1 Bacillota bacterium | reverse complement strand
TCAATTGTACAGCGGTCAAACGTCACAAAAAAGCGTCTTACTCATACTATATAGTGAGTACAATCTGATATTCGAACAGGAGGATTTGTATGGCAACAAGAAACGCCAACGACAACCTTGCCGGACGCGCGGCAAATGTCTTTCGTGAGGCTGTTTGCATCGATACACGAAGGATTTATGACGCAGTGTCCGATAAGGATTGTATCCGGGACCTTCAGGTGATTTTCACCGACGAGGGCCAGGAGCTGATTGATTCGGCAGGACTGATTAAAACCCGCTGCTGTGAAGTAATGGGCGTCTATTTTGAGGTGGCACCGCTCGCGTTCAACAAGGGCTTTTTCTCGGTGGATATGACATTCTTCTTCAAGATTGTCGTCACCGTCTGCAATGGCCCCACCACCACTCCGGTGCTGGTTGAAGGCGTCGGTATCTTCTGCAAAAAGGTGATTCTGTTCGGCAGCGAGGCGGGTGTAAGAACCTTCTCAACCGTCGAGGAACTGACGGATACCGACAATTGCACACCAATTGTCAATGTTCAGGTGCTTGATCCCATGATTCTGGCAAGCCACATCTGCGAAGAGCCTGGGAAGGGCGCCGCTTTCCCGTCGCCAATCCCGAACGAAATCGCCGAAAAGTTTGCGGGCAGTTTTGACTGTGTGCAGCCGGCGCGCACCCTCTATGTGACCCTTGGCATGTTCTCTATTGTGCAGTTGATGCGCCAAGTTCAGGTGATGATTCCGGTGTATGACTTCTGTGTGCCGAAGAGTGAATCTGATACACAGGTAGTGAACAGCGACCCGTGTGAAATTTTCAGCAAGGTTGAATTCCCGGCCGATGACTTTTTCCCGCCAAAGCTTTCCGATATCAATAACTGCGACTAAATAGTTACAGGACATAACAGGATGCAGATTCCCCGAAGCTGAGGTGTTTCTCGCCTCAGCTTCAACTTGGTGTAAGAGCCTTTTGATCCGCGCTAAAGTGGAGGCTTTTTAGAACGCTTGACGCGGCTCCCGCCGTCCTTCACACTTTTCCCTGTTATGATGCACTACAAAGCTACTTTATCCTGGGCGTGCGGCTAGGCATCGCGCTACAGATACGCCGTAACGCTTGGCTTTCCCGAAGAATGTACCGTTTAAAGACAAATTGATTGATAAGTTCAGGGCATTGCTCGCCATCACCATTTTTAATAAGGTGCGGCGGGCAATGCCCTTTTGCGCTTTTTTGGGGGTCTGACTGCTTATGTTTTGACCATAGAAAGCCACTTGGGTCTTATCATAGGATAAAGAAGGAAAAAGGAGCCATTTTATTCATGAAATATTACTATTATTTTTCTAACAAACTAGAACAGCCCATAAGCGTGCCTGAACCGATGTGCGATTCAGCGTGTGACGGGCTGTTTGATACGCTTGACACCCTGCGGCACGAAGCGTTCGCTTTGCAGAACCGGCTCTTTAAAGCCACGCCCGAAATGAGTGCCGACCTTGAACGGTTGCTGCTACAAAATAGGGCTAAGCGAGCTGTACTGCGGGATGATCTTTCACAGCGGGGCTATATACTCGATTAACGATATTTTTAGGAAGGGGTTCGCCATGCCAAACCGGATTTTAAAAGAAAGTATCTGCTATTCAGACGACTTGGACTGTCTGACCGCCTTTGAAGAAACGGTGTTCTACCGCCTGATGGTGCGGGTTGACGACTATGGAAGGATGGATGCCCGACCTGCATTTTTGCGTTCGCAGCTGTTTACCACTCGCACGGATATCACCGAAGAGCAAATGAGCAGCGCGCTTGAGCGTTTGGCTGAGGTCGGGTTGATTGCGTGCTATACCGTGGCGGACAGGCCCTATCTTTTTATTTGCTCCTGGCAAAAGCACCAGCGCTTACGCTACACAAAAGAAAAATATCCGCCGCCCGAGTGCGATTTTCTACCGGACGAGGCATTGCAGCAGTCTGAAGAAATCTGCGGCAATCTGCCGCAGACGGCGGCGAAGGATGACAGTCTGCCGCAGATTACGGAAAACGGCAGCGGCTTGCCGCAGTTGGCGGCTCGTGTGGGCGCAGAATCCGAAGTAGAAATAGAAGTAGAAGTAGAAGTAGAAGTAGAAGTAGAAGTAGAATCCCAAACCGAAGTAGAGAAAGAATCCGAAAAAGAAGCGCGCGCCGCGCCGAGCGGCTTTATCCCCCCAACGGTTGAACAAGTAAACGATTATTGCCAAAAACGCAAAATTGGGGTCTCTGCCCGGCGGTTTGTCGATTTTTACGCCTCAAAGGGTTGGTTTGTTGGCTCGTCGCCCATGACCGACTGGCGAGCAGCCGTTCGTCGGTGGGAAGAACGCGGCGGTACCGACTGCGGTGGTTCGGCGCGGGCAAGCCCTCAGACGCTTTGCCGCTTATCCACCGCGAAAAAATATGAGAGCGAGGATTGCATATGAACGACTGCTTAAACGGCGTAATCGCCCGAGCAGGAGAAGCGATTACAAGCGAGAAAACCTACCTCAAAGATGGGCTGCTCTATTGCCAAAGCTGCCACACGCCCCGCCAGTGCACCATCACGCTGTTTGGGGAACCGCGCATTGTGCCGGTGATGTGCCGCTGTCTTGAGGAAAAGGAAGCGCTTAGAAAGCGCGAAGTGGAGCAGCAGGCGCAAAGCGCCGAAAGAAGCCGACTGCGAGACCTGTGCTTTAGCGAACCGGCACTGTTCGCCTGCCGCTTTGAAAAAGCGAAACAGAGCCCTTTGATTAATCGGGCACGGCGCTATGTCGAGCGGTTTGAACGACTTTACAGCGAAAATATCGGGGCAATATTCACAGGCGAGGTGGGCAGCGGCAAAACCTTTGCGGCGGCCTGCGTGGCGAACGCGCTGATCGACCGCTGCATTCCGGTGCGTATGCTCTCACTGCCCCGGCTTCTGGTCGAGCTGCAAACCCGATGGGAAAAATCGGTGCTGCTGGGCGAGCTGGCGGCGTGCAATCTGCTGATCTTGGATGATCTGGGCAGTGAGCGCGCCTCTGACTACGCGCTTGAGCAGCTTTTTTTAGTCATTGATACCCGCTACCGCGCGGGAAAACCGCTGATTATCACCACCAATCTCACAGCCGAGGAGATAAAAAACCCGGCAGATTTGCGCTATGAACGCATATATGATCGTATTTCAGAGCTGTGTGTGACGGTGGTTGCGCCCGGCCACAGCCGTCGCGGAGAGGTGCGGCAGCATAAACGCCAGAGCGCCCTTGCCCTGTTGGGAGAGGAGGATAAATCTTGACCAACACCCAAATAAGAAGCCGGACAAAGTCAGAAAATCTGACGCTGATAACCACACCCCCGCGCAGCACCTCAACGCGAGGGGGCGCTTTGTCGGCAAAGGAGGCCACCGCGCTCAAAAAGCGTTTCTTGAGCCAGTTTTCCGATAACGAGCGGGAAATCACACGCCTGGAGGAGGAGATTTGCCGCTGGGAGTCGCGCGCAGAGAAAATGACAGGCAGCTACTCGCACGCACCGTCTCACAGGGGGGATGACCGGATTCAATCGGCAATAGACGAAATTGTCGAGCTGCGCAATCTGCTTTATGACCGTCTGGTGGATGCGACCGAGCTGCGCCGCAAAATCGCGCAGGCCGTTTCAAGCATTCCGGAACAGCGGCTTCGGCTGCTGCTGGAATATCGCTACATAGACGGGTGGACTTGGGAGGAGGTAGCGACTGCTTTGACCTTGGATTACCGATGGACACTGCGTTTGCATGACCGTGCCCTGGTTTTGCTGCCCGTGCCAGATGATGGTTCGGAATTCTTTTAACGCCTGCAAAGGAGGATACCGCAAAAAAGGCTTAAGATATTTAGCCTTATGACCCCCTTTACAGCCTGTGGCTCAGCCGGATGGCACTAAACAAATACACGCGTAGTCAAAGCGAATGCTTATGGATTTTGGGCAATGGCGCAAAGGCCTAAGGTTT
>JAEWNU010000287.1 GCA_023456995.1 Bacillota bacterium | reverse complement strand
CTTCAGCAATCACCAGCGCATCCGGCCGGTTGGTGTAGACGGTCGCAAGCGGTGCGCCCGCTTCAACCCATTGGCCGGTCTTTGCTTGCAGCATAATCCCCGCAGAAAAATCAATGATACTTTCTTTTGTTTCGCGTCCAGCGCCCAGCAGAACTGAGGCGTTGCCAATTTCCTCGGTGTTCATCGTCGATATATAGCCCGTGCTCTTGGCCCTGATGATATGGGTCACGTTCGCTTTTTTAAACAGTGACGTATCCCGCAAAACTGCACTGTTGCCGCCCTGCGCTTCCACCATGGCGCATAATGTCTCGAATGCTTTCCCATTGGTAAGGGCCTGTTGCGCCAGTGCGCGGCAATGAGCGATATCCCCGCTGCCACTCAAATAGAGCATGTTAGCTGCAAGCTCAAGCGAAACCGCCTCCAGATCTTCGGGTCCATGACAACAAAGCGTTTCTACCGCTTCTATAACCTCCAACGTGTTCCCGATGGCAAGACCCAACGGACAGTCCATATCGGTGATTAACGCAGCGGTCTTTCGGCCGGTGTGCTCGCCGATAGACACCATCTCCTCTGCCAGCGCAATTGAATCAGATACGGTTTTCATGAATGCGCCGCTGCCGGTCTTGACGTCAAGCACGATGCCATCTGCTCCAGAAGCCAGTTTCTTGCTCATAATTGAAGCCGCGATCAACGAAATATTTTCCACTGTAGCGGTTACATCACGCAGTGCATAGAGTTTTTTATCGGCGGGAGCCAAATTACCAGTCTGACCCACGACCGCAACGCCAGTTTTTCGCACCACGTCAAAAAATTGCTCAGTCGAAAGTGCTGTGCAAAAGCCCGAAATGGACTCGAGCTTATCTACAGTACCACCAGTATGGCCCAGCCCGCGCCCTGACATTTTCGCTACCCGAACCCCACAGGCCGCGACAATAGGTGCTGCAATCAACGTGGTTTTGTCCCCTACGCCACCAGTGGAGTGCTTATCCACCTTAAAACCTTCTAACGGCGACAGATCGACCATATCGCCCGAATGTGCCATCAAATCAGTCAGATTAGCGGTCTCTTGTCGGTTCATCTTCTGAAAATAGATTGCCATCATCAATGCTGCTGTCTGATAATCCGGTATGCTGCCATCAGTGACGCCCTCGACGAAAAATTTTAACTCTTCGCGGGTCAGCGCTCCACCGTCGCGCTTTTTGTGAATGATGTCGTACATTCTCATAATAAATCCCCCAGACAGGTGTTTGTTGTGTGGTTTTATATATTCAGTATATCGCACTCATAATAATTTTTCTAGATGATTTACAAAAAGCGTTGTATTACATATCGCACTCTTTAAATTATTAATTATTTTTGTTATACTAATAAAAACATCTCACAAAGGAGCTTAAAGCACATGAACGATACCATCGCAGGGCTGTTTGAGGTTATCCAGGTGCGTAAAGCGCAGCCGCAGGAGGGCTCGTACACCTGTTATTTGTTTGAAAAAGGCACTGATAAAATTCTAAAAAAGATCGGTGAAGAAGCGTCTGAGGTGATTATTGCCGCCAAAAATAGCGACAACGATGAGACCTCCGGCGAGATATGTGATCTACTTTATCACCTGCTGGTGCTGATGGCACAACAGAATATCCCGTTGGAGCAGGTAACAGAAATACTCGAGGAACGCCGCCAAAAAATTGGCAACCTTAAAAGCTTTCACACCAGCAACCATAATAGCTAATCTATAGGTTAAAACTAGTAAGAAGCGGCACACAGAAAATCTGTGCGCCGCTTCTTTAATGCCCTGATTATCCTAGCAACACGAGTCCCTTTAACACGCCATTATTTTATCAGGTCTATTTTTTTCCAAAGGCTTCAGATAATATCCCCAGCGTTTCTGCCGAAGGTAGAAATGTGTTTTTTCCTTGGTTGTATTCACCTTTCACCGGCAATATTTCCACAGACAGCGAACGTGACAGCATATGTGTCAACGCGCGACGGCGCGATTCAAAATCGCCCACTGCAAGATTCGAGTAACCGCTGTTCACTGCTGTTTCAAACGCTTTGACCAAAAGCGATTCGGTCATAAGCGGCATGCGTTGCAACAGCATTTGTTCGGTGAGATCGCCCACCATTTTCAGCCTGTCCTTCTCACCCGCAGCATAACCCCGGTAGTTGATCAGAATGGCTGCCCTACGCCCGTCGATTATTTGCCGCCCCTGTGGCAGTGCTGACAATCCATTTGCCAACGATAATGATGCATCAAGCGTAAAATCAATAGCTCCGACCACATCGCCCAATTTCAAAAGGCTGTCGGAGGTTAAATCTAACCAGCGGTCACTCTCTACCGAAAGCGCATTTTCCAGCGCGGTTTCGGCCCGCGAAGCGCCTTCCCTTTTCCAAACACTGGCCACAGAATCAAATTTTCCGGCGTCTTCCACCATAGTTTCAGGTGGAATAACAGCTATTTTCACCGTATTTGACTGCGGATCAATCCTGGAAAGCAAAATGCAACTAGGATTACCCTTTGCATTTTCACGCAGCGCCACGCTTATTGTGATAGCGTCACTGCTCTGCGGATAATAGCTCTCAGGCTGAGAATGAATTGTCATCCTGTTGCCCGCAAAGCGAAACAACGCGAATGAAAAAGGAATAGCCAGTACCAATATTCCAATTAAAAATGCAATAAAAAACTGTGCGATCGCGGAACGTCCCTGTTTCATTTCCCTGCCTCCTGACCTGTATTAGTGTTGGCATAAAACAAGGTAAAATATGCAAGTTTATCCCTGGTTGATTTAAATGAACAATTTGAAATTGAACTAATATTTGATTGGTAACTATGGCTCGGAAGACAGGTGAAGATATTACTTGCACCTGATTTAATTATTTGGTTTTAGCAAAAAACAGGGTAATATCTATCAACCAATTGCAACAAAATAACAGAAAAGAGCGCATGCTTTTTCGCCTACGCCCTTATCACATTTATAATTTTATTTGGATTTTTTCGGTACCAAAGCCCAGCCTGTCTGCTTTAACTCCGCGCTCGTGCTA
>JAEWNU010000286.1 GCA_023456995.1 Bacillota bacterium | reverse complement strand
ATCGAGCTTCAACGCAAAGAACCCAGCGCGGATAATAAGCTCAAGTCGCTAAGCGTCACCGATCAAGACGGTGCTGCCGTCGAAAAATTCTCGTTTAATCCCGAGCAGCTGGAATATGAGTTTTCTGTACCCTATCTGACCGAAAAGCTCATTTTGACACCAGTGGTCAATGATGAGCTGAGCAATGTGACGGTCGACGGCAGTGCCATTTCAGCTTCGAGACCCAGTTATACAACAAAGACGTTGACGGCTGGTACGCCGCAGACCATCACAGTTGTGGTGACGGCCGAAAACTTTACTACGCGAACCTACACCATTAAGGTTACACGCGAAAAGCCTTCAACTGAAGCGCGCCTCTCGTCACTAAAGGTAGATTCTTTGACTCTTAAGCCCAAATTTAATCCCAACACGCTAAAGTATACGCTCACCATACCTGAGGGTACAGTTGGCATGACTGTCACGCCAACCGCGGTAAGCCAATACGCCACCATCACGGTCAACGAGGTCGCCGTCAAGAGCGGTTCCGCCTCGCAAAAAATCACACCGACCGATGCTTCTTCCAAGGTTAGCATCGTGGTTACAGCGCAGGATGGTAAAACTCAGAAAACCTATATTCTTTCTGTAACTGATGAAAACCTAATTGAGAAAAGCAACAACGCCGACCTTTACAGCTTAAGTTTTGTTACCGCCGCCATGTCACCACGTTTTAAATCTTCAATTGAAGAGTACGAGGTCTATGTCAAAGACGACGTCTATTCGGTTGATATCATTCCCAAGACCGCCAACCGATACGCCACGGTCACGGTGCTTAACGGAAGTAAGGAAATCGGAGATCACGACGGCAATTATTCTTCCTCATTGCTTGAGGATGAGACCGAATTCACCATTAAGGTGGTTTCGCAAGACAAAACCGTGACCAAAAAGTATGTTGTCACCGTCTACCGCGGGGATGAGGATAAGCAGGGCATTTATAAGCCCATTACAGTCGATGACGTCAACTTTGAGGAAGAAGATCCGATCCGAATCGATATTACGAAATACCCAATTGTTATGGCAGAGGTTTTCAACAAGCTTAAAACGGACTATCCGCAAAAGAGCATTTTGTTTGAGGGCAACGACTACACGTTGAGTATCAAGGGTTCGGACATGAAATCGCTAATTCCTAACACTGAGAAATTCGACCTTTCAATCACCTTTACCCCGCCGGATGAAGAAAACATCTGGGAAACTATCACCGATCTGGATTCGGACAACGATAACCTCGACCCTGTATACATTCACTTTAATCACCATGGCAGTCTACCCGCTCCGATGAAGTTTACCATCAGCCTTGGTTCCGCCTACCGAAACCGTGAGCTCTACTGGAACTACTATAACGAGGAGCGCGATCGTATCGACTACTACGGGTATGTTGTCAGCAATGCCAAGGGCACCTTCTCGCTACCCCTCACTCACATGAGTACCTACATCGTCACCGAGAAAAAAATTGTAGATGCCGAAAATAAGGTGGGGGGCCTGAATGGTTATTATACCACGGGCAAAACCAACCCCAACACCGGTAGCGAGGTGTAGCGTTATGAGGATATTACTTTCTATTTTAGCGGCAGCGCTTGTATTTGTAGCTGGATTTGGCGGATATTACATGTACCGGCAAGGCGTCAGCATCCCTTTGGCGCTGCCATGGCAGGACTCCGCCTCTGATAGCAACTCCACGGACAAAAGCTCTGGCAAAGGCGGCGTCATCATGGGTACTATGCAAAAGCCCGGATCAACATTCGCGGTGCCCGACTCTCTCGCAGCAGCTATAAAGGCCAACCGTGACACGGTGGCCTGGTTGGAAGTGCCCGGTGCCGAAGTAAATGACAGTGTGTTGCAATATTTAGACAACGTTTATTACGAACGCAAAGACGAGCGCAAAAATTACGACATTTATGGCTGTTATTTTATGGACTATGAATGCCCCGTCTCAACGCGCGAAGTGCTGGCCCCCAACACTGTCATTTACGGTCACAGTGCACCGAACGACGACCCGAACGGTAAGCGGTTTTCAAAACTGTTCCGATACATCGAGCCCGAGGTTGCCGCAGCAAATCCATGCATTACGCTATCTACCGAAGAAGAACGCATGTTGTGGCAAATTTTTGCCGTTTTCTACACGGATACCAGCTTTGATTATATCCAAGTTCATATTTCGGGCGATCAGTTGAAGCAAATTGCGGACCACGCAAAGGCGCTTTCAATTTATGATTACGGTATCGACATCACGCCAGAGGACAAAATTCTGACTCTTTCCACCTGCTCCGACCGTGACGGAAAAGACGGCACTCACCGCTTTGTCATTATGGCGCGGCTTATGCCGGAATCTTCACTGGAACTTGAACGTGCCACTTTTGTCGAAAAAGCAAAATAGCAGTTGCATTATGCCAATATTACTTATATACTAGTGGTATCTTCCAAAATAAAACAATACAGGAGGTGTGTGGGTTGATATTTGAGCGGTTAGCCAATCAGGCAATGGAAAGCGGTATGGACGCAATCTGGATGAAGATGCGTGCACACACTGACAATATCGCCAATTACAGCACGCCGGGCTACAAGTCTAAAAAAGTTAATTTTCATGAAGTTTATGAATCAGTTTCGGAAAGTCAGCCCGGAAAAATGGTGTTGCGCGCAACTGTTTCTACCGATGAAAACACTGAAGCCCGCGTAGACGGCAATAACGTCAATATGGAATATGAACAGCTCGAGCTTTGGAAGGCGCAGGCCCAGTATGCAGCCCTAACTTCAAAAATCAACAGCGATTATACCAATCTGCGCACTGTTATCAATACCTTCAGCAAGTAGCAGCCGCTCCTATAAGGAAAGGATTGACTTGTATGTCTTCATTTTTAAACTCCATTAATATAACCGGTTCGGCGCTTACCGCAGAGCGTTTTCGTATGGATATTATTTCACAGAATCTTGCCAACATAGATACAACTATGACCGAAGGCGGGACTCCCTACCGACGTAAGCAGGTTGTTTTTGAAGAACGACCGATGGATTTTAAAGCAGCATTAAAGGATGAACGTCGCAAACTGGGCGGGGGCGTCAAGGTGACCAAGGTAGTTGAAAGCCAAGAAGATTTCATTCCTGTTTATGACCCTGAACATCCACACGCCGACGAGAACGGGTATGTGATGAAACCCAATGTAAACCGCGCAGAAGAAACTGTCGATTTGATGGCTGCATCTACCGCCTACAACGCGAATATTACAGCACTTAATATTGTTAAGGCAATGACCATGAAAGCTCTTGAACTTGGTAGATAAGCCAAAACCCTCCGGTGGACTAAGTCACCGGGGGGTTTTGTTTACGTGGTTTTAAAACATTATTTTATATTTTGTGCACATTAATGACACCTTGAACATTAAACCATATTTTACATTTATCGGTAAATTAGTATATTATTCGACAAAATAAGTAATATTTCAGGATTGTTTTGCCAATATTGTGGTTTTTCCGTGACCATTTTGTATAAATCCCTTGACGTTACTGTAATAGACCGAGTATAATATATACATGGATGTAGGTATTTATTTTGGCATTTTATATACTTCATTCCATTTTTTTGTTTTTGTTTGGCAGACTCTCCGCTTTTTTACTACAATTATTTGGTTACACATTGTTGACTATTGTCATTTTTTGCTTACCGGCAAAACACTTTTTTCTGATTAATCATCTTTATGGTGAATGTACCAAGAAAGGTTTGGTGGTAATGATGTTCATTGTCCCCATCAGTGAGTTACAGCCAATTGTTCCTATTGCAGAAGGCAGCAAGCCCTCCGGTCAAATCGGCCCAGGCGCCAGCTTTGAACGCGTATTAAAAAACGCCATACAAAATTTAGATGATCTTCAGAGCGTCTCAGATAAAGATGGTATCGACTTGGCGCTCGGTCGTACTGACGACCTACATAGTGTCCAAATAAACACCATGAAAGCTACCGCGGCAATAGAGCTTACCGCCGGTATCACCTCTAAGGTTCTTTCTGCATATCAGCAAATTATCAATATGCAGCTTTAGACGCTGCCTGCAATTTTACCGTGTTGCTTTAGTGTGCTTGGTACTTTAAATATGTTTTAAGATGCTGGAGACAAAATGGCTGAACAGATAAAAAAGGCGTTAACGTCTATAAAAGAATATTGGGTGCAACTAGCACCCGGTCGTAAAAAATTATCCGCTATTATCGCCGGTGTTGTATTAGCTTTCGCCGTCGGAATTACAGCTTTTTTAAATTTTAGCGGCAGCAGTTATGTTCTACTTTATGAAAATATGGCTAAGGCCGAAAGTGCTGAAGTTTATAATGCGCTTCAGGGCTTAAATATCCCCGTACGTATGGCCAACGGCGAAGTAGAGGTTCCCCGTGAAAGCAAGGAGTTTGCCAAAGCTCAGCTGGCCATGCAGAATATTCCAAAGACAACTTTGTCTTATGATATTTTTAACGGAAGCGGCGGACTGACCACAACCGATTTCGAGAAGAGACAATTACTGGTTCAGCAGCTGCAAAATCGCCTTCAGGATACCATTCGGCAGTACGAAGGTATAAAAAACGCATATGTAACCTTGAGCATCGCCCAGGAAAGCAACCGCGTTTGGGAAACCTCGACCCCTCGCAGCACCGGCAGCGTTTCAGTGGTTTTGGAGCCGGGTTACACGCTTTCCCGCGATCAGGTTTCGGGCATTAAATTTCTCGTTGCCTCCAGCGTTGGCAGTACCATGACCGCAGGCGATGTTAAAGTTATTGACGCTGCTACTTCCATCAGTTTAAAATCTCGCGAAGATTCTGATATGACCACTGCAGACGTAGGCCTTGAGCGCCTTGGGTTTGAAGATCGCATTGAAAGCCGTCTAGTAGAAAAGGCACTCAATGTGCTTACAATTGCCTATGCGCCCGAGGATATTCGTGTTTCTGCTACTGTTGCGCTCGACTACAACAAAATGCTGACCGAAAGCAAGCAATACAGTCCCGCGCCTGATTCTAAAAACAACTCCGGCGTGCTTTCGCGAGAGAGCGAATCGCATGTCAGCGATGGTTCTGATATTGCAGGCGGTGTGGCCGGTGAAGAAAACAATACAGATACGCCCGTCTATGTTGATCAGAATAAAGATGGGACCATCGACTACATTAATAGCACCAGCAGCCGTGACTATGCTGTGAGCTACATTACTCAACAGATCGAAAAGGACCAAGCCGAATTAATTAGCGCAACATTGGCTATTACGATTAAAGGCGAAGTCGACGACGTAACCCGAAGCTCGATTATCGAAAATATCTCCAAGGCGACCAACATCCAAGAAGCCAATATCTCGGTGCAGAACTTTGTTGTTGATGATGGTCATGTTGCAACAGACGCTAAGCCTGCTACCAGCTTGCTGAATGATCCTATGATTATCATCATTATTGCTGCACTGGGCGCACTGTTGCTCATTATACTTATCATTGTAATCATCCTAAGCGGTCGCAGGAGAAAGCGTAAAAAAGCTCAGGAAAGCGCAGACAAAGCACCGGAGCCCGTGGGCCTTGATCTTCAGCGTGATCTTGAAGCCCGCAAGCGTATGCTAATGGAAGGCGCAGAGCTTTCAAAGCAGGAAAACGCTATCACCGACGAGATGAAAACCTTTGCGCGTGAAAATCCCGAAATTACTGCCAATATCCTTCGAACTTGGCTCAAGGAGGATGACGAGTAATGGCATTGCAGGAATATACGAGCATACAAAAGGCCGCCGCCGTTATGATCGCACTGGGTTCTCGCGAAGCGGCAGAAGTCTATAAACACCTGCGGGATGATGAAATAGAGCAGCTCACGATTGAGATTGCCAAGATCAGCCGTCTGCCCAACGAAGAAATGAAAGCCATCGTTGATGATTTTTACGGTCTTTGTCTGGCCCAAAAGGTCATTGCAGAAGGTGGCCTTGAGTTCGCTAGGGATGTACTCGAAAAGGCGTTTGGCACTCAGCAGGCCGTTTCTTATATGGAGCGCGTAACTAAATCTCTTAAAACAAAATCCTTCGATTTTATCCGCAAGGCCGACTATAAAAGCTTACTTAATATCTTACAAAATGAGCATCCACAAACAATTGCACTTATTTTGTCCTATGCACGTGCGGATCAGGCTTCTCAGGTGATTTCTGAGCTATCACCAGATCTACGCATTGAAGTTATCGAGCGAATAGCAAAGCTGGACCGCGCCTCACCTGAAATGATTAATATTGTCGAAAAGATCTTGGCCAAAAAATTTGGTTCCATTATTTCGGTGGATCTCATGGAGCTGGGTGGCATCAACCACGTAGCCGACATCATGAACAACGTCGACCGCGGTACCGAAAAACAGATCTTCGACGAGCTGGGCCTCAAGGACCCCGAGCTTGCCGACAATGTGCGCAAGCTGATGTTCGTCTTCGAGGACATCGTCTTCCTGGACGATATGTCAATACAGCGCTTCCTCCGCGAGGTCGACTCCAAAGATCTGGCCGTCGCTCTCAAGGGAACAAATGCCGAGGTTTCGGCGGTTATCTTCAACAACATGTCCAAGCGTATGCAGGAAAGCATCGCCAGCGATATCGAGTTCCTTCACAATGTGCGTATGCGTGACGTTGAAGCTGCCCAGCAGCGCATCGTTGATTCTATACGCAAGCTCGAGGAGGAAGGAGAGCTGGTCATATCCAAGGGCGGAAAGGATGACGTGATTGCGTAGAATTTATAAACCCAATAACGTAACCACCTCAGATAACTATTTTCTGCTTGGGGATATCGGTCAACAACCTTTTGACCGAGAATGTGACGATGAACTTCTCTTGGGCTGCTCCGAAGAAGACGAAAATTTGCCTGTTTCAGCAGACCAAAACGATGATTTTACTGAAAAGCTACAAGATGGCGAGAATAGGCCTACAGCCAAACGCCACACCGCCCAAAGCATCATGCAGGACATCGCCCAACTTGAGCAGGTGCGAGACCAAATTATCGCACAAGCTACCGCTGAATCTACCCGCTTGATTGAGGAAGGTCACGCCAAAGCGCACGCTGAGTACCAAGCCGCTATTGTCCGTGCCTCTGAGCAGATAGAGCGCGACCGCCAGGCTGCCTGCGCTCAAGGTCATCAACAGGCCCTCGCCCAGACCACGCAGGATATCACTAACTGCATTCACAATATTGAACAAACCCTAGCCCAATTAGAAAGTGCTCAAGCCAGTTTTATCACTGGCTATGAGCAGGATCTAAAATGGACAGCCCTCGAAATTGCTCAGAAAATTCTAGTAGATACCATCACAGCTGACGATACCCGATTGGTGCCGCTAGTAATGGCTGCCGTAAACTCGGTCAGTAGCGCTCCTTGGATGTCAGTAGAAATTTCAGAACACATGACCGGGCTCTTAACACAACTCCAGCAAAAGCTTCAAGACAGCTCCATTAGCGACAGGGTGAGTATCAGGCTTATTGACGCCCCGCTTGACACCTGCATTATTGAGACGCCCGATAAGTTTTTAGACGCCTCTATTACCCAACAGCTAGAAAACCTCAAGGGTTATTTCGCTGTTGAGCAAGGTGACGCGCCATGAACAGAACCTACTACAAGAACTTTCTAAGAATCAGCGATCTATATACTCAGATGGGTAAAATAGATAAAATCATCGGCATGACCATCGAAGCCACTGGCATTACCTGTAGCATGGGTGACGTTTGCCAGATTATTATTGATAAATCTGGAAAGCGCGTTACCGCCGAAGTGGTCGGTTTCAAGGAAAACCGGGTGCTGCTCATGCCTTACTCCGATACTGAGGGCATTCGCCAGGGTGGCCGTGTACTTAACACGGGTGAAAAGCTAATGCTCAAAGTCAGTGACCAACTCATTGGCCGCACCGTCAACGCTCTTGGCCAGCCAATCGATGGCGGCCCCCCTATTGAAGGCGGTGAGGCCTGCCTGATCGGCGGTACTCCCTCAAATCCCATGCAGCGTCCCCGAATTGACACCCCCATTGAAATGGGTATACGCGCCATAGATGGCTGCCTCACCATTGGCAAGGGGCAGAGAATGGGAATTTTCGCCGGAAGCGGTGTAGGTAAAAGTACCCTGATGGGCATGCTTGCGCGAAATGTCAAAGCCGATGTCAATGTCATCGCACTGGTCGGCGAACGTGGGCGCGAAGTTGTGGAGTTTCTCAATCGTGACCTTGGCCCCGAAGGGCAAAAACGTTCGGTGATTGTGGTCGCTACAAGCGATCAGCCCGCTATGCAGCGCAGCAAGTGTGCGCTATCCGCAACCGCTATTGCAGAATATTTTTGCAGTCAGGGCAAAGATGTACTGCTCATGATGGATTCTCTTACCCGCTTCTGCATGGCCCAACGCGAAATCGGGCTTTCGGTCGGCGAACCGCCCGTAGCCAGAGGCTATACCCCCTCAATATACGCAGCGCTACCAAAACTTTTAGAACGGGCCGGAAATTTTGAAAAAGGTTCAATTACTGGCATTTACACCGTTCTGGTCGAAGGTGACGATACCAATGAGCCCATCGCTGATACTGTTCGCGGCATTATTGACGGGCACATTATCTTATCGCGAAAAATTGCAGCCAGAAACCATTATCCGGCGATAGACCTGCTCAACAGTGTGAGCCGACTGATGAATGACATCGCAGAAAAAGCACAAATTCAAGCCGCCTCAACATTGCGAAACATGATGGCGGTCTATGAAAATAATCAAGACTTAATTTCTATCGGCGCATACAAGCACGGCTCAAACCGGGAGCTGGATGAAGCACTGGCTCACATCGATTCAATCAAC
>JAEWNU010000285.1 GCA_023456995.1 Bacillota bacterium | reverse complement strand
GATTTAAGGCGCCTTTATTTTGGCGCATGTCGGATCGCTTCTTTAACTGATGCGCCTCCCGGTATCATCGGCATAACCATCTCATCTTTGTCGATTAGACAATCGATAACACAAGGTTTGCCGGCAGCGAGCGCCTCTTTAAAGCAGTTTTCAAACTCTGCAAGTGTTTGGGCGTGGAAGCCCTTGGCACCAAACGCATCAGCTACCGCTGCAAAATCGGTCTTGCGCTCAGGGTCAGTGGCCGAATAACGATGACTATAAAACAAGGTCTGCCACTGTCGCACCATACCCAGCACCCGATTATTCATTACGACGGTGATGATGGGAAGATCGTAGCTAACCGAAGTGCAAAGCTCATTGAGATTCATGTGGAAGCACCCATCACCGGTGATATGAATCACCCGACGTTCAGGAAACGCTACCTGTGCACCGCAAGCCGCACCATAACCAAAGCCCATGGTACCCAACCCGCCCGAAGTGAGGAAGGAGCGTGGACGGGTGCGCTTACAGTACTGTGCCGCCCACATCTGGTGCTGCCCGACATCGGTCACGATGATGGCATCCTCGCCGGCCAAGTCGCAAATCATTTCGATCATGTCGCAGGGACGAAGCGCCTCGTTTAAAAACGTCGGTTTCTGATCCTGCGTGCGCCATTCACTAAGTTGCGCCAGCCATTCGGGATGTTCCTTTTGCTCCACCAGCGGCAATAACTTTGTGAGCACCTCGCCAACGTCACCCGTTATAAAATGATCAACCATGATGTTCTTATTCATTTCGGAACAATCGATGTCGATATGAATAATCTTGGCATCTGCGGCGAATTGCGCCGGATTAGTTGCCACGCGGTCGGAAAATCTTGCCCCAATAACCACGAGTACGTCGGCATTGCTGACAGCCAAGGCACTCGAAATATTGCCGTGCATTCCAATCATGCCTATGTTCAGCGGATCTTCGTAAGACAACACACCGGTACCCATAATGGTGTGACAGGCGGGCAGCGACGCCTTGTGGATCAGCTCATACAATTTATCAGAACCGTTGGCGGCAATAACCCCGCCGCCAAAATGCACCATAGGGCGCTTCGCGTTATTGATCAGCTTGGCGGTCTCTTCAACTACCTTTGGGTTGACAGCCGTCGGTTTGTGACGTTTATCCGGTACCGGCTCGTAAAACTCGCATACGGCTGCGGTAACGTCCTTAGGGATATCTACCAGCACCGGTCCGGGACATCCTGACCCGGCAATTCGAAATGCCTCACGAAGAGTGTGCGCCAGCTCGTCAACACTGCGTACTACCATGTTGTGCTTAGTAATTGGCATGGTAATTCCGGTGATGTAAATCTCCTGAAAGCTGTCGCGGCCAATCATCGAATTGGGTACATTCGCGGTAATTGCCACCATGGGGATAGAGTCCATAAAAGCGGTGGCGATACCGGTAACCAGATTGGTGCTTCCAGGGCCCGAGGTCGCCAGTACGACGCCGGTTTTGCCCGTAGCTCTGGCATAGCCATCTGCGGCGTGTGCCGCGCCCTGTTCATGGGCGGTCATAATGTGCTTAATACTCGGTGTTTTATAAAGCGCATCGTAAATATTTAGGATGGTTCCCCCTGGGTATCCGAATACTGTATCAACACCTTGCTCCTGTAAAACTTTTAAAACTATCTGGGAACCGTTAAGCTCCATCTGATTTTCCCCCTTTCATCTTTTTGGAAAACTAAAAAAGCCCATGTCTCATGATTTTAGATAATCAAGAGACAAAGGCTAAAAGCACTCTGCGGTACCACTCTAATTGCCGGTACATTCGCTGTACCAGCCACTCTGCGCATCTGCTTTCTAAACAAATGCCGTGCACCATAACGTGTGCAAATCGTCCGAGCCTACTAAAGGAGACATCTTTGTTCGGTCGGCCGCTCGGGGATGACTTTCACTTTGCAATTAAACACCGCCTTACACCACACCGGCAGCTCTCTGTAGTTTTAAAAGCAGGCTACTTTTCCCGTCTTTGCGTTTAGATTATGAAATTGTTGTGTTTAATTATATCGTTTTGAGCTAAAATGTCAATTGTACGTTACGTATAACTTTAAAAACAAAATCAGCATCTTTTAGGGTATTAGCAACACATCAGACAACTTTTAGGGATTATTTCGACGCTTATTCTACTTTATTGCATTAAAGTTTAACGCGTTAACGCTGTAATTTAATTCAATTTGTCTAAGCTATTATTGTTCTGAACAAATATATTGTCTGACGCCAAAACAGCGCAGTGTCTCTGACCACTGTAACATGATAACCCTCGATTTCTAAAAATCTACCAGATTACTAGTACTGAGACTATGGGTTTCACCAGAAACATTTCTGGCTCATCGTATAGGAACGCTCTTGGGAAGCTACCCAAACCCATGATCTCTCAAAAAACTGACCCTCGGGACTAAAGCCCCGAGGGTCAGATAATTTTTAGTAAAGATTATTTGTCACAATAAGCAGCCGCACTCTGTCCAGCCTGACGGCCGAAGACAACAATATCGGCTACAGCGTTACCGCCAAGTCGGTTGCCGCCATGAATACCGCCGGTAACCTCGCCCGCAGCAAACAGACCAGGAATCGGTTCGCCCGAAGCGCCGATGACACGGGTATCGACGTCGATCTTTAAGCCGCCCATGGTGTGGTGTACGCCTGGCGCAATCTGTACGGCATAGAATGGTCCTTTGGAAAGGTCATATTCCATACCGGTGTCGCGCCCGAATGCCTCGTCCTTCTTGTCGGCAACAGCCTTATTCCAGCTCTTGAGCGTAGCCGACAGCGTTTCTGGCGACGCCTTCATTTGTTCAGCAAGCGCCTCTACGGTATCGCCCTTAACAGCCAACCCCTTTTCGACATAACCCGCAGCAGCTTTAACACGGTCGCACAGGCCTTGATCGAAAATTACATAGGCATAGCCGCCCTCCTGCGCAATTTCCGCAGCGGAGACTACGTCCCGGGTCTTCAGCTCGTTGATAAAGCGCTCGCCTGACTGGTTGACCAGAATCGCACCGTCGCCGCGCAGACCCTCAGTCAGCATAATGCTGGTTGCCTGATGAACTGTGGGATGAATCTGAATCTGGTCAATATCCACCAACTGAGCACCGACAGACTCTGCCATTATAATGCCGTCGCCGGTCGCGCCCGGGGCATTGGTGGTAACAAAGCCCTTAAGTTCGGGTTTGTACTTTGTGTACATCTCTTCATTAGCACCAAAGCCGCCGGTGGCCATAACAATAGCCTTACCGGTGAACAGATAATCTGTATCTTCGCCTTCGGCTTTGACGCCGGTTACAGCACCATCGGTGAGCACCAGCTCGGTTGCCTTGGTGTTATAATACACAGGGATCTCATTTTTTTCAATATTCTGGACAAATTTCTCAACCAGATAGCTGCCAACAGCGCTGCCACCCTCGGGACGATGTGTCCGCTTATTGGTGGCGCCGCCAGAGATGGTCAGTTCAGGCAGGGGGGCATCGATAGTTGCCAGCCAGTCAATGGCGCCTGCCGAACGCTCGGCCATTGCAGTAACCAACTCAAGGTTATTAATATTGTGGCCACCCTCCATGGTGTCATCGATAAAGGTTTTTACACTGTCCTCAACCTTTAGCGCTTTTTGAACAGAGGTTGCGGCAGCATTCATGCCGCCGGTCGCTTTAACGGTGTTGCCGCCGGCCATCGCCATTTTCTCAATAATCACAACATTTTTGCCAGCCGCCTTGGCTTCAAGCGCCGCCACCATGCCAGCGCCGCCAGCGCCAATAACAACGACATCAGCTTCAACTGTTTCGGCCTTTCTTGCCACCGCTGACTTTTCGACCGGCGTCTGGAGCGTATTGGTGTCAACGCCCGCAGAAACCAGAGCAGCTGTAATAGCCTCCAGAAGTCCCTTGCTGGTTACAGTGGCACCTGCAACGGCATCCACGGCAAGCGATTGGTTGGCGATAATGGCAGTGGGCAGCTTCTCAATAGCTACCGAACCGACCCCTGCCGTTTCTTTGTTTTCGGCAACCTCTATCTTTTCGATCTGGTTGTCGCCGAGGGTGACAGTCACCTTCAAATCACCGCCGTAACCTTTGGCTGTTCCCTCATAGGCGCCGGGGGTATACTTTCCGGTTGTCGCCGCAGATGCAGCCGACTGGTTGCTGCCAGGGGCGGCATTGCACGCCACCAGAGTCAGGCCCAACGCCAGGACCAGCAGTAACGAAAGCAGCTTGTTCATCATCAGTGTTTCTCCTCTCATTCTCTCACTTCCACCATTCTGTTAAATGGCGAAAAATATTATACCATATGTTAAACATTGCTTCAACCTTTTGAAAGTAAAGGTTTTGTTCATATATTTTGGTCTTGTTTTATTGTAGTAATTTACTATAATATTAATGGCGGCTCAGGTGGCCGCTGAGCATTTTGCTTTAATAATTTGCCGCTAGACAGCTTAAATTGCATTGTGTGTCGGCGGCAGGGAAACGAGGGGATTTTATGGGTAAATTAAGCGGCTCAATCGGCGTCATGGATTCCGGCATCGGTGGGCTCACCGTGGTCAGGGAATTGCAAAGAATTCTTCCAGGAGAAGATATTATCTATTTCGGTGACAGCGCCAACTGCCCCTATGGTAACAAAACATCAGAGCAAATCGCCGAACTAAGCAAAGGCATGCTGCGCTTTCTGGGCCAAAACGGGGCCAAAGTGACAGCAATCGCCTGCAACACCATCTCTACGCTGGTAGAGCAACTGACACCTCATTTTGACTACGAAATTATCGGTATTGTCTCGCCGGCTGCCGACTATATAGCCCACTCAGGCATCAGGCAGGTCGGGCTTATCGCGACCGAATTCACTGTGAGTACTAAAAACTATGACAAGCTTATCCATCAGCACGACCCTTCTATTGAAGTCGTCGCTAAAGGTAGCCCGCTGCTGGCCGCACTGGTAGATCGGGGCGACTTTAACGAACAGGATATTAACACCGAAATTACCACCCAGATTGATAACATCCTTGCACGTCGCAAAGTAGACCATGTCATTTTGGGCTGCACCCATTATCCGATTGTTGAGGATAACTTCAAGCGCTGCTATCCTGAAATCACTTTTGTCAACCCCGCGCTGGAGCAGGCTAACGCTGTGCGCAATTATCTTACCTCGCAGGATGCATTAAGTGAAAAATCACACGGCAGCTTTACGATCTGTACCTCTGGCGACCCGCAGGTGTATGTCAACGTGGCAAAGCGTCTGGGATTGTTCGAGCCCACCGAAATAAAGGTTGTAAAAATTTAAAACGTTTCTATACATACAGTGGGGCCGC
>JAEWNU010000284.1 GCA_023456995.1 Bacillota bacterium | reverse complement strand
GGTCTCACCTGCGAAAAGCTCGTTGAACCTCGATTTGGCAAATACGAGGGCGAAGGCGGCAAAATGGAAGAAGTTACTCCCCTTGAAAAGAAGGGCTTGAACGCCGCTGGTATCGCTGCGTTGCTTTATGTTGCGGTAATTCTGGCTGGCTATTTCTTTGGCCCGCTTGCTAAGGTTAATGAAGACGGCAGCAGAGCGCTTGTTGGTTCTCTCTTGCTTTCCGGCTTGATTCCGATTCTGTTCTTCTTCTTTAGCATTCCCGGCCTTGTCTACGGCTACACCACCAAGAGCTTCAAAAACACCACCGACGTTAACAAAGCCATGGTCAAGCAGATGGCAGCAATGGGCGGCTATGTGACGTTCTGCTTCTTCTGCGGCCAGTTCAACATGCTGTTCAACTGGACCAAGCTGGGCACCATGCTGGCAATTTCGGGTGCCGAATCCCTCGAGAAGGCTGGTTTCACCGGTATTCCGTTGTTTGTTTGCTTTATTTTACTCTGTGCATTCGTCAATATATTCATTTCGTCCGGCTCAGCCAAGTGGGCAATTTTTGCACCGATCTTTGTTCCGATGTTTATGCTGTTGGGAGTCCACCCCGGCTTTACTCAGCTGATGTACCGCTTGGGCGACTCCCCTTTCAACTGCTTCACCCCCATGAGCCCCTATATCTGGATGGTTCTCAGTGTGGCGCAGGCTAAGTACAACAAGGACATTAAGATTGGTACGCTGGTTTCTAACCTGATTCCGATTGCCGTAATTCTGCAGATCATCTGGATTATCTTCTTCATTATTTGGTATCTCACCGGAGTGCCTATCGGCCCTGGCGTAACGGATGTGTTGCCCGCCGGTATTCTTTAAGTAATGCGATAATCAACAGACTTAGATTGGTATGATCTGAATAGTTTAGAACGGCCCGGGCCTTGTGGCCTGGGCCGTTCTAAATTTAGTGTAGAGGAGAAATTACCATGGGATATGTACTCTCGGCCGAGGCTTGGGATTATGTAAAAGCTAATCATCATGAATTGATTAATTTGACGCGCGCGCTTTGTGGCATATGTGCTCCTTCAAACCACGAAGAGAAACGAGCTGCATTTTGCAAAGACTGGTTTATAAAGCTGGGCGTAAAAGATGTTTATATTGACGAGGCGCTCAATGTCATCTGGCCCTTAAACTGCGAGGGCAGTGAAAATATCACAGTGTTTATGGCACACATTGATACTGTGTTTCCCGATACCGAGCCAATGCCGATGCGTGAAGAGGACGGAAAGTTGTTTTGTCCTGGTGTTGGCGATGATACTGTCAACGTAGCGATGCTGATGCTTTGTGCCAAATATGTTTTTGAAACAAAGCTAATGCCGACCCAAGGTATACTATTTGTGATGAATAGTGGAGAGGAGGGGCTTGGCAACTTAAAAGGCTGCCGCGCGTTAATGAAAGCTTATGAGGGACGCGTCAAAGAGGTATATTCGTTTGACGGTGGTTTTAGTATGGCTTGTAACGCTGCGGTCGGTTCAGTACGTTATCGTGTAGAGGTTAAGACTGAAGGTGGGCACTCCTATGCTAATTTCGGAAACCGTAACGCTATATTTTATCTTTCATCATTAATACAAACACTCTATAATGCACCTGTACCCCGTACCGGAGCGCGCACTAGCTTTAATGTGGGCAAAATATCTGGCGGTACTTCAGTAAACACTATAGCGCAGCAGGCCGAAATGCTATTTGAGTACCGGTCTGACGTTCGCGAAAACTTGGAGAGTATGCAGCGCATTTTTGATGCAGCAGTCGAGGCAACCAGAAGTATGGTTTCAGAAGTGAATGTTGAGGTGCTTGGGCTGCGCCCGTGTATGGGTGACGTAGACCCTGACCGACAAAAGCAGCTGGAAGATAAACTCACCGAATTATTAGCAGAATATTGCGGGACAACGCCGCAATTTATGCCCTCTTCAACCGATTGTAATATCCCCTTTTCAATGGGAATTCCTGCAATTTGTTTCGGCGGATATCTAGGGCATGGCGCGCACACTCGTGAGGAATATATTGAACTTGAAAGCCTTAAAAAGGGGTTTCCGATGCTGTTGGCCTGTGTACTGATCAGTATTTGAGTGTGCTACAATATGATATTGTGATTTCACAAAATAACTATCTTTTCGGTAGGAATACCCCTTATATTACTTTTAAAATGGTGATACCAAACGCTGGTCCTCACACTCTTTATTGAGAAAATCTTATCTCGAATCAACGCTTTCCTGAAAGGGAGAATCGTATAACCTCAGAAAGGACATGCGCCTATGATATTTCAAGACTTTCAAGCATGGAAGCTTCATACTTGGCAGGACTATACCTATTTCTTTTTAATGGCGTTTTCTTGCTTTGCCTTATTCTATTTTATAACCAAGGCCATTACAAAGCGGCGTAATGATGCTGCTGCCCTGAAGCGCGTAAAGAAAAAACTAAAGCTAAAGGACGGCAGAGTATATCACGACGTTACTTTTTTTCTTGGAGGTCAACGACTTCATTTTGACCATTTGTTAGTTGATGCAGCCGGAATTGTTGCCGTGCGCTCCATTGGCTGGGGCATTCGCGTATATGGTTCGGTTGAGGACGAAACATGGAAGGTTGAAGACAACAAAACCAAGGATGTGCGTATAGAAAACCCCATCCGTGCTTTACAGCAGTGTTTTGAACCAATGAGAAAAGGGTTGTCTCAGGGTAACATTTACGGTGTTACAATGGAGGCGCTAACGATATTTGCCGATCCATTTGCCCCGCCGGAGCTATATCTGGGCCGGGATTCTGATTGCATTACGTATGAGCAGTTGAGTTCATGGCTAAAAAATAGAAAAATGCGAGCTGGCGGAAAAGTCGATAAGCTTGACGTTAACGCAGTGACGGCCTATTTGGATAAAGTTATTGACGCTGTGCAATCTGAATAATAATAGACGAGGCATGCCCCAAGGATATTATTGGAAAACCTCATTATTGGAGGAAGCACTACTATTATATTTTATTGCTACAGTGCATAGTATTCCTCAATAAAAGAGCAGCCTATACCATTTTTGGTAAGGCTGCTCTTTTTGGTATGATT
>JAEWNU010000283.1 GCA_023456995.1 Bacillota bacterium | reverse complement strand
ATTGTGTATTGATGCCAGAAACTTTTTGACAGTTTGAGCCCGTCTGCGCTTAGCCAGTATTAAGTAACTTTGCCAATACCATCTTTAGCACAGCGTTAAACACGACATAATATGGGGGCCTTATTATGAATTTTCATGCCTGCCCTTATCCTTCTCAACGCCGAGTCACCTTTGGCGCGTTGGGTATGGTTGCCACTTCTCAGCAGCTTTGCGCACAAGTGGGATTGGATATTTTAAAGCAAGGCGGCAACGCTATAGACGCCGCCATTGCCACCGCCGCCTGCCTCACGGTTGTCGAGCCCTGCTCCAACGGAATCGGGGGCGACGCCTTTGCGCAGGTTTGGACAAAGGATGGTTTGTTTGGCCTAAATTCTACCGGCTTTTGTCCGGAGCTTCTTACAGCCCAAATTGTGCGTAATGCGGGACACAAAACCATGCCCAAGGTTGGATTTTTTCCTCAGACCGTCCCCGGCATTCCTGCAGCTTGGGTCGCGCTTTCGGAGCGGTTTGGCAAACTGCCACTGACTGAAGTACTCGCGCCAGCCATCCGCTATGCTGCGGATGGATTTGCGGTTGGTCCTACCATCGCAGAAAGGTGGCAAACTGCTGCGGAACAAACCTATGCACCTTACAGAGATCTTCCCGAATTTGCCGAGTGGTTTCGTATATTCACCAACCACGGTAAACCACCAAAGGCCGGGGAATGCTGGAAGCTGCCGGATCACGCTAATACTCTTGCTGAAATTGCTAATACTGGCGCCAAGTCGTTTTACGACGGCGCGCTCACGGATGAAATTGACAGCTACATGCGTGCGGCGGGTGGATTTTTACGAAAAAGCGATCTCTCTGCTTTTAAGCCCGAGTGGGTGACGCCACTTACTACAGCCTTCCGTGGATATGACATCTGGGAGCTGCCGCCAAACGGGCAAGGCATGATCACGCTGATGGCGCTCAATATTCTTGACGGCATAACGTTGCCTGCACTCGATGACCCGAAAAGCTGGCACTTGCAAATTGAGTCAATTAAACTGGCCGCAGCCGACGCTTATCATTACATTGCTGACCCACGAACCGGTATGGCGGTCACACCGCATCAGCTACTTAGCGCAGCTTACGCCCAGCGACGCCGTGCAATGATCATGGATCAGGCGCTGCTCCCTACCGTAGGCAACCCGACCGATGGCGGCACCGTTTATCTCTGCACCGCAGATGCCGATGGCAATATGGTGTCCTATATTCAGTCGAATTATAACGGCTTTGGTTCAGGTATTGTTATTCCCGGCACTGGCATTGCTCTACACAACCGCGGCAGCGGCTTTTACCTTGACGAAAGAAGTCCCAATTGCCTAGCGCCTTGCAAACGACCTTATCACACAATTATCCCAGGATTTATTTCAAAAAATGGTCAACCGGTTGCACCATTCGGTGTGATGGGCGCCTATATGCAGCCACAAGGGCATCTACAGGTCGTTCTTAAAATGTTAGAATATGGTCAGAATCCCCAGTCGGCGCTCGACGCCCCGCGCTGGTACTGGACCGGTGAACGCAATGTCAGTTTAGAACACGGTGTTCCGCTGTATATCGCGCGTGCGCTTGAACAGATGGGGCACTGCGTCAGTTATTCGGTCGATCGCGCACCTTTTGGTCGTGGACAGATCATCTGGCGACAGCAAAACGGTGTATACGCAGGCGGTACCGACCCACGTTGCGACGGCGCGGTTGTCGCCCAATAGAAAGGATTTTATTATGACACTTCAATTTATTGTTATTATCGGCGTGGTCGTTGCGCTGCTTTGCGGCTTATTTATTTTCGCCTTAATTTCTAAAAATAAAGATCCCATGATGCAGGGAGGGTGTCACGGTGACTGCTCTCATTGTACCGCCCACTGTGATGAAGAGGATAAAAATACCCACAAATAAGGAGCACGCCACATGCAAACGCCCGTAACTTTTAGACCTGCAACCCCCGCTGATATCCCTCAGATTCTTCAGTTCATAAAGCTATTAGCTGAATACGAAAAGCTCGGCAATGAGGTAACGGCCACCGAAGTACTACTAAAGGAATGGCTGTTTGAAGAGAAAATAGCTGAAGTCATTTTTGCGGAGGTCGATAATGAGGCCGTCGGTTTTGCACTGTTCTTTTATAATTTTTCAACCTTTTTAGGAAGGGCAGGCCTATATCTTGAAGACCTTTATGTCAAAGAGTCCCACCGCGGTAAAGGCTACGGGAAGGCTATTTTACAGGAGCTTGCTAGGCTGGCCGTTGCGCGCGGATGCGGTCGACTTGAATGGCAATGCCTTGACTGGAATAAGCCAAGTATTGACTTTTATCTTACACTTAACGCCCGTCCAATGGACGATTGGACGGTGTATCGCCTGACTGGTGATGCTTTACTCAATATGAGCAAGGTTTAAGTTGTTATTGCAAAGCGGTCGCGTTTTAAACGCGACCGCTTTTAGCTTTTGGAATCCTTAACGTAAAGCGGTGTTAATTGTCCCCCACAACACACTGGGTACAGCGCATAAGCTTTTTACCAAAATAAAAACGGGGGGGACATATAAAATCCCCGCCCGTTTTTGGTGTCGGATAGTGATTAGCCGTTAGCTTTAAGCTCAGCAAGACAGTGTTCGCAGACGTTTTTATCTTTGTACACTGTAATGT
>JAEWNU010000282.1 GCA_023456995.1 Bacillota bacterium | reverse complement strand
GAGCATAATATCCAGCTGGTAGTGGATGAGTGCTTTCTTGGCTTTACGCCGCAGCCAGAAGCTCAAACATTAGTATCGATGTTGTCGAAATATAAAAAACTGGTTTTGCTTAAAGCGTTTACAAAGCTTTACGGTATGGCGGGGGTCCGGCTGGGTTATTGCATTAGTAATGACGGGGCGCTGATACATAGACTGTACGAGGCTGGGCCGCCATGGAATGTGTCGACACTGGCGCAGCAGGCGGGCATCGCTGCTTTGGGCGAGCAGGATTATCTTGAAAAAAGCCGGCAAATAATCGCCTCTGAACGCCCGCGCATACAGGCCGTGCTGACTGCCCTTGGCCTTCGCGTAATTGAAAGCAAAGCAAATTATATTTTGTTTTTTAGCGCGCTGCCTCAGCTTGGAGAAAAGCTTTGCCAAGCGGGCGTGCTAATTCGCAGTTGCGCCAATTTTGAAGGTCTGGACGCGAGGTGGTATCGTGTGGCGGTGAGAACGCCTCTGGAAAACGACCGATTACTTTTGGCGATTAAGCAAGTAGTGGAGGGGATACAATGAAGAGAGCACGCCCAATCATGATACAGGGGACCATGTCTAATGCGGGCAAAAGTCTTGTCGCAGCAGGGCTTTGCCGTGTTTTTATGCAGGACGGCTACCGTGTTGTCCCCTTTAAGAGCCAGAATATGGCGCTCAATAGTTTTGTTACGCTTGATGGGTTTGAAATGGGTCGCGCACAAGTGACACAGGCACAGGCTGCGGGTCTTGAACCCGATGTGCGAATGAATCCGGTACTCCTCAAACCCACGACTGACGTAGGCAGCCAGGTGATCTTAAACGGCGAGGTGGTCGGCAACATGTCGGCCGCAGAGTATTTTAAGTATAAACGGACGCTGCGCCCCCAAGTGCTAAAGGCCTATGAATCGCTGGCGGCTGAGAATGACATCGTTGTTATTGAGGGCGCGGGCAGCCCAGCGGAGATCAATCTAAAGGCTGAGGATATTGTAAACATGGGTATGGCGCAGATGGCGGACGCCCCGGTATTGCTGGTGGCGGATATCGACCGGGGCGGCGTCTTTGCCAGCATCTATGGCACGATCGGGCTGTTGGAGCCTGAGGAACGCAGCCGCATCAAAGGGATTATTATCAACAAATTCCGCGGTGACAAGGCTATTTTACAGCCCGGTATCGATATGATTGTCGAGATGACACAAATTCCGGTACTGGGCGTTCTGCCTTACTTGAATGTTGATCTCGACGATGAAGATAGTCTGACCGAACGCTTCTCACGGCAGCCTAACGAACACTGTCCGCTGGATATAGCGGTGATTCGGTTGCCGCGCATTTCTAATTTTACCGATTTTGATGCGCTGGCACGCCATCCTTCCGTAGGGCTGCACTATGTGAGCACTGCAGTCGAGCTAGGTAGCCCCGATCTGGTGATTCTGCCCGGAAGCAAGAGCACGATGGCTGATTTGCTCTGGATGCGCCAGAATGGTTTGGAATCAGCAGTTAAGAAGCTGGCGGCTTCGGGAACAATTGTGGCGGGTGTGTGCGGTGGCTATCAGATGCTGGGTGGGCTTTTAAAAGATCCCTATAACGTAGAAGGTGGCGGCGAACTGCGCGGCATGGAACTGCTCGATACCGAAACGGTGTTCTCACCCGAAAAGATACGCACCCGCATCAGCGGCAAGGTCAGTATGCTCGCCGGTCATCTCGAGGCGCTTTCCGGCGCAGAGCTTTTTGGATACGAAATCCACATGGGCAACACCGAGCTGCACGGTAAAACCCAGCCGTTTGCCGTGTTGGATGGCGGTATCGGCGATGGTGCGGTTTCGGGGAATGTCTTTGGCAGCTATGTACATGGGCTATTTGACGGCGCGTTGGGCAATGTGCTGGTCAATTTATTGCTGGAGCGCAAAGGTTTATGCGCTGAGGCCGGTGAGCAGATTAGTGCCGCCCAGCACCGCGAACAACAGTTTGACCTTTTGGCCGTAGCTATTCGCGAAAGCTTTGATATGGCATCAATCTATAAAATAATCAAGGAGGATGCTTGAATGGAGAAGGGCTTGGTGCATCTCTATTACGGTGACGGCAAAGGCAAGACCACAGCGGCACTGGGATTGGCGTTGCGTGCACTGGGCTGTGGCAGGCGAGTTGTGCTGGTGCAGTTTTTAAAGAACACCCCCTGCGGAGAGCTAACTGCGTTGGCGTGTCACGACGGTATGACGGTGCTGCGCGGCAAGGCCGGGGCACATTTTACCTTCGCTATGACCGAGGAGGAACGCACGAAAACAAAGGAGATTCATGAGAGCAATCTCACACAGGCCATGGGGTTAGCTCAAAAGGGGCAATGTGACCTTTTGATACTCGACGAAGTTACCGACGCGTTACAGACAGGCCTGTTGGACGAAGAATTATTGCGCCAAGCCGTGCTTAAAAAAGCTGACGGTCTGGAGCTCGTAATGACGGGACATCATGCGATTGGCTGGTTGGTGCAGGCGGCTGATTATGTCACCGAGATGAAAAAGTGCAAGCATCCGTTTGACCGAGGAATCCCTGCTAGGGGAGGGGTGGAGTTTTGACTGACTGGAAGGCCCTGCCGCCTGTCGAGATTGAGCGGCGAAGTTTTGAGATCATTACCGAGGAACTGGGCGAAACCAATCTTTCGCCTGTTGAGCTGTTAGTGCTTAAAAGGGTGATACACACTACAGCCGACTTTGAATATTCAAAGATGCTTTACTTTTCAAAAAATGCTGCTGAACAGGCAATAACGTTGCTGATGAGGGGCGCACATATTCTCACTGATACCAATATGGCTAAAGCGGGTGTGAACAAAACCGCCCTTACCAAATTGGGCGGCGATGTACACTGCTTTATGGCGGACGAACAGGTGGCGCAGCAGGCCAAGGCGCAGGGCATCACCCGTGCGGCAGTCAGCATGGAGAAAATAGCCGAGCTTCCCCGGCCGCTAATTGTTGCGGTCGGCAATGCACCGACGGCTTTGCTTCGGCTGTATGAACTGATGGCAGAGGGTATTTCTGCACCCGATTTGATCATCGCGGCCCCGGTTGGATTTGTCAACGTTGTGGAGAGCAAAGAGGTTATCCAAGCGGGTAACACGCCCTGTATCGTCGCCCGTGGCCGCCGTGGCGGCAGCACGGTGGCTGCTGCTATTTGCAACGCATTGTTGTATGAAGCGGTCAGACGTGTGGAGAATTAGAATTATATATAAAAAGAAACAGCGCTTGAAGGCATACCTTGCCTTGCAGGCGCTGTTTTGAGACTGAACTATTCTTCCATCTGCTTGCCAAGGAATCCGGCAGCGACGGTAATCAGCTTGATTTCGGCATCGGTGGCGGTGCCGCCTTCATCACCAAGCATAAACATAATCGCACCGCACACATCGCCCGAGGTGACTATGGGCGCTGCAACTAGCGCGTAACGGTCAATGCCCTCAACCGGCTGAAAGCTTTTTGTATCATTTCCGGTGGGGACATGCATTCGGCGAGATTCCATCAGTTCTTCGAGGGAAGGAGAAACACGCCGCTCCAAAAGTTCTTTCTTTGGCAGTCCGGCAACGGCAATTACGTGGTCGCGGTCACAGACCACAACGGGATATCCCCCAGCTTTTTGAAGCACTTCGGCATATTGGGTGGCAAAGGCCCCCAACTCGCCGATGGGCGAATATTTTTTAAAAATGACTTCTCCGTCGTTATCTGTGTAAATTTCCAGCGGATCGCCCTCGCGAATACGCATCGTTCTGCGGATTTCCTTTGGGATGACGACACGCCCGAGGTCGTCTATTCTTCTTACAAT
>JAEWNU010000281.1 GCA_023456995.1 Bacillota bacterium | reverse complement strand
ATACCATAGTGTGCCTTTCCATTTTTATCCTTATTCTTAGACAGATACCTTTTAAAAGTATCCATTTTTTAATCCAGCTTGAGTAAAAAGTTCCCCATAATTATTAATGCCGTAGGCAAAACACGTTCGTCTGGAAGAAACTGCGCATTATGCAGTGGATATTCACTTCCACAGCCAAGGAAGAAGTAGGTAGCAGGCAGCACCTGCGAGTAAAATGAAAAGTCCTCGCCGATGAGACTTACGGGAATATCGGTTAGAACATAGCTTTCTCCCAGCGTCTTTTTGGCGGAACAAATAAAATCCAGTGTCTGTTCCGAGTGATTTACGACAAGGCCATAGCCATCGGCGATTTCTACCTTGGCACGTCCGCCATAGCTCTGGGCAATACCGTCCGCAAGCTCACGGATTCTGCGCTTGATTTTCGTTCTGGCTTCGTCGGTCACCGAGCGTATGGTGCCCTCGAGCAAGACATGGTCGCAAAGAATATTATATCGCCCAAAAGAGCGCATCTCGCCAATCGTTACCAAACAAGTTTCAAAGGGATCAATCTCCCGACGCAGCTTATGCACCAGTGCGTTAACTAGATCAGCACCGATTGAAATCGCATCCACGCCCTTATAAGGCTCCGCCGCATGAGCACTCTTGCCGTAGAGATCAACACTAAACTTATCCGAAGCGCCCATCTGGACACCGGTTTTGACGCCGATGGTTCCAACGGGAAGCGACGGCCACAGGTGCAGTCCGTAGATGCCGTCCACCCCATAATGTTTAAAGATTCCGGTGTTGATCACCGGCTTTGCCCCACCCACGGGGTTTTGCTCTTCCGCAGGCTGGAATAGGATCAGAACATTGCATTTTAGGTGTGTGCGCAGGCGGTAAAGCACCAACGCAAGCCCCGCAGCAATGCCCAGATGCATATCATGCCCGCAAGCGTGCATCATTCCCTCTCGCTTGGAAGCATGTGCGCAGCCGGTCTGTTCAACGATGGTCAGCGCGTCAATGTCTGCTCGGAAGCAGACGGTTCTTTCGGCATTTGCATCGATCAGAACCGTTCCGCCGGTCAGCTTTTCAAATCTTCGGAAAGTGAGCCCCTCCGCCTGAAAAAACTGATCTAGGCGGTTGGTTGTTTCAAATTCCTGATTGCCGATTTCGGGATTTTCATGAACGCACCACCGAAGCGCCATCGCCTTCGGCAGAATTTCGGCGATCACCTCTTGCAATAGATTCTCCAACTTGATCTTACTCCTCTAAAAAGGGGACTTTGCAGATGCAAAAGTCCCCTCCTGTTTTATTTACCTAAGCGGTTTGACGAGAACGCCCGAGGCATAGGTTTCGGGGCGCCTATCCCGGAACATATGAATTGTGTTTCGAATTTCGTCGATCTTTGCAAAATCCACTGAGCCGCAGATGATCTCTTCCTGATCTCCACCCTCGGCGATAATCTCGCCCCATGGGTCAATCATGATTGAGTGACCGCAGTAGGTACCCATCGGGCTTTCGCCCACACGGTTGCACGCAATGATGAACATCTGATTTTCAATGGCACGCGCAGTTAGCAGTGTTCTCCAGTGGTTGACACGCGGATTCGGGAAATCAGAGGTCACGATGACCGCTTGCGCACCAGCGACCGCATAGCTGCGCGCCAGCTCGCAAAAACGGATGTCATAACAGATCATTAGGCCAAATCGGCCAATCTCGGTGTTGAAGACATCCATCTTCGTTCCGTGCTTGAGCTTGCAATCCTCATCCATATCGCTGTACAGATGCATCTTGCTGTAATCACCGACGATCTTTCCTTCTCGGTCAATCAAAAAAGTGGTGTTGCGCATAGCGCCATCGTTGTGCAGCGTTGCAATTGACCCGGCGACGACCCAGACCTGATACTGACGGGCAAGCTCACAGAGCACCGTGACAGAAGGCCCGTTTTCCGGCTCCACATACTTCTCCATATTGTGATACATCTCGTCGGAGAAGCCGTAGCTCCAGTCCTCGGGCAGGACTACAACATCTGGGCACGGGGTCTTTGCCATCGCTTCAGCAAACATTTCCCGAGCGCGCTTAAAGTTGTACTCTGGATTGCAGAATTTGATATCTGTCTGCAAAAGTGCGAAGTTTACCATGATATCCGCTTCCTTTCTGTCATGTTATCCCATTGTGTAGATTAACGCGCGAATCAAAACATATAGGAAGGTAATAACGGTCAGGCACCAGCCGTTCTTGAGCATCGCCTTAATATTGTTCGAACGGGCCAAGCCCATGCTGCCGACCATGTCGACGGTAGGCGTGACGAAGAAGGTGACCTGGCAGGAAACCAGCACGACCAACGCCCAAATACCCATCTTGACGTCCATAAGGGTAACCAGCGGCAGGAACAGTTCGTGGGTGATCTGCGCCTGTGCAACGCCGGCACCTGAAATGCCGAACACGCCGATGAGGGTAGCAATCATCAGGAACGCAACCACGCCGCCTGCGTCGATCAGGGGCTGCATGTAACCGGCAAGTGCATCAAATGCACCCGAAGCGGCAACGTAGTTGAGGAAGGGATCGAACAGGACAAACATAAAGAACATCCAGTACATTTTAGAGCTGCCCTGAACCAGTGTCTTAATCGAGTCGGTAATGCTCATGCCAGAGGCAAAACCAGTAACGAGCGCGGCAGTTAGCATTACGACGATCGCATAGGAAGCACCCGCCTTAGCGAAGATGCCGTAGGCCAGCATGACCGCCATCGTGGCGATGAACGCAATTGTTGCGCGGTTAATCTGGGGTGTGGCTTCAAACTCTTCGGCAGCGGCATCGGCAGCGCTGTAAGACTCCTTGCCTTCAGTGAGCTTCTGGGTACGACAGGCAATGAAGAAAGTACTGCCCCAGACGATGATCGCCAGCGGAATACCTGCGTTAAGCATATATTCGCTGTAAGTAAGACCGGTCAGACCCATGATGGTTGCAACGGGTGGAACAAACGGGCCGATGTACAGGCCGGTTGCGCCTGCACCATGAAAGATGACACCCAGCGTCGCGGGGGTCAGTCCCAGACTGGCAACAATCGGGATCAGGATTGGGGCGATGATCGCATTCGAACCAGCGAGGGTGCCGAGCATTGATACCAGCGTCGTACAGGTGATCATCGAAACAAGAATGGCCTGTTTCTTGGTCTTAAGCTTAGTCTTTTTAATAACAAAATGGACAATGTTATGTGCTACCTTGGTGCGGGTAAGCACCTCACCGAGGCCAGCGCCTAGAACGATGATAAAACCGATCAGCGACAGGAATGAACTGAGCGACTTTTGCAGTGTTGCGCCAAATCCAAGAATAGACTCTCCAGTCATAATAGCGCCAAGAAGAACGCAGACTAAAACCGAAAGATTCATATCTTTGCCTTTAAGCATCAAAATGATGTAAAGTACCAGCGGTAGAAATCCCAGGATTGCAGGTAACCCAAAAATCATAGCGTTTCCTCCTTCTAACTAATTGCCTTTGTAATATATCCCCAACCATCCAAAAGCTGTTATATCGTACGTCTATAACTGTTTTTAGATGGTATGAGATGACCTTAAAGGTAGAGATTCTGCGCGAGGGCAATCATATCCTGACGCTTCATCTGCTGTAGCGTCTGTTCGCTGTCTATTTGCCCGAGTGCTGTCACCAGACTGTTGGCGAGGGTCATGGCGCCGGCAAAGGCGTATGCACCGTCTATGTTTTTGCCAAGCAAAACAAAATTTGAGCAAAGTGCGACGGGCGACTGATAGCTATCGGTAATAGAAACAACGCAGCAGCCCAGCTCGCGAAAAAAAGATGCGAGCTCATAAGAAATTCGAGTATAGCGGGAATAGCTGATTGCAATCAGCATGTCATTCGGTGTCACATAAAGAAGCCGGTTGGAAATATCGTTGTGGTCATCAACCAGCAGTTCGACGTTTGGCATAAAACCTTTAAGCATGAAGTGCAGAAAATAGGCGACGCAAAACGAGGAGCGTGATGCCGTGATATAAAGCTTTCCCTGCAAATTTTTGACGCGCTCAATCGTTGCGTCAAAGTTTTTTTGCAAGTCTTCGCTGTATAAGAAAGCTAGCGTGCGCTGATTAGCTTCAATCAGCGTTTTTAATGTACCGCCCTCGCTGTGGCGGGTGATTGAATCCTTGATCTCCTGCATGGGGGTTACGTTTTTCAGCAGCATTCCTGCGAGGTGCTTCTGAAAATCGGCATATCCCTGAAAGCCGATCTCTTTTACAAAACGGCTGATACTTGCAACGCTAACGCCAGAAACGGCTTCCATCTCCTTAATTGAGAGAAATGCTGCAGTGTTGGCGTGCTCGCGGATATAATTAGCCAGCTGCTTGTTTGTTTTTGAAAAGCTTTCATACTTATCCTCAATAATCGACAAAATATTCCCTTCCATTGGGCATCCCCCTTTATGATTTCATCATAGCGAAGCACAGAGTCTTTGTCAATAAATTTTGAAAATTTATTTTCATATGTTTTAACCTATAAAGAACAAATAATTAATTACTTTAGTTTTTATGGCATTTATTATGCATAATCGTAAAGATAGCATCACTGAATTGAAAAATATTTTTCATTTTTTTAAAAGAAACTGTAGATTTGCCACTGGGAACGTGCTATTATAATTTCCAGATAGGCCGGATCGCTTCTAAACGACGACAGCCGGAAAGGAAACCGTTATGTATGATCTGATTTTACGGGATGCACGGATTATCGACGGAAAGTGCACCGATTCTTTTAACGGAGATATTGCTGTATCCGATGGCATCATTCAGGAAATCGCCTCGAAGATTAACGCCCCTGCCGCTCGCGAACTTTTCCTAAACGGAAATATTGCAGCGCCGGGCTTTATCGATATTCACACCCATTCTGAGTTAGTTCCGTTTAATCGGCAAACACGTCCACGTAGCAAACTGTTTCAAGGCGTGACGACCGAGATTGTTGGAAACTGCGGAATTTCATCGTTTCCGTTGAACGACATGCTTTATCAGCAAATCTGCGATTTTTACTATGCTATGGTGCCCAACTCTGCTGAGCCGATTCCGCTAACGGATTATAATACCGAGCAGTACGCCGCGCATATCAGACGCAGTGCGCCCTGCATTAACTACGGTGCCTTGATCGGGCACGGCACACTGCGCGGCTCAGTCATGGGGTTTGGCATGGAGCCGCCTACCAAAGAACAGCTTCATCAAATGGAAGAGGTTCTTGACCGGGAGCTTTCGATGGGCGCATTTGGCATGTCGCTGGGGTTAATCTATCCACCGAGCAGCTTTTCCCATCAGGAGGAGTTGGTCGCACTGGCCAAGGTGCTGCGGCGTCATGATGCAATTCTGTCGGTGCATATGCGCAACGAGGGTCCTCGTGTATTTCAGGCGGCCGATGAGATGCTCAACATTGCTAGGCTATCGGGTGTACGTCTGCAAATTTCGCATCTTAAATTGATGGGAAAGCAGCAGTGGGGTCGTTCCAGTGAGTTGCTGGGGAAAATAGAGCGCGCTCGCCAAGACGGCGTGCAGGTTACCTGTGATCAATACCCCTACCCCGCAAGTTCCACCGGACTTTCGGCATTGGTACCTGGTTGGGCTCTTGACGGCGGCGTTCACGCGCTGATTGAGCGGTTACAGCCACCGTCGCAGCAGCTGCTTGACGACATTGAGGCAGAGATGGAACGGCGCGGAGGCGCAGACTGCGTTATGATTGTTTCGACCCATGGTGTGCGCCGCGACGTGGAGGGTAAAACTCTTGCACAGCTTGCTGTGGAGCAGCAGACGACTGCGCCGCAGCAGGCGGCCCGGTTGCTTTCGGAGTGCAGCGGCGCAGTCAACTGCATCTATTTTTCGATGGACCAGAAGGACGTCAACACCATTATGCGCGACCTGAACATTGCGGTCGCCAGTGACGGCTGCAGCTACGATTACGACGAGCAGACCCGAAGCAATCGCCTTCATCCACGCAGTTTCGGAACGTTCCCACGCTTTTTTCAGACGGTGCGCGAGCAGCAGCTTCTCACGCCGGAACAGGCGGTCTACAAAGCCACCGGTTTGCCCGCAAAAATCTTAGGACTGTCAGATCGCGGCGTACTTGAGGTCGGGAAAGTCGCTGATCTAACCATTTTCAACTGGAATGAGATTGTCGATTGCTGCACCTATCTAGATCCCGTGATCCAGCCAAAGGGAATCCTGCATGTGCTGGTCAGGGGCGTGCCTGTTTTGGAAAACGGTGCAGAGACAGGAAACCGTCCCGGATCGGTGCTGCTTCATTAATTTCCCTGTCAGTCGTAGCAGGCATCCCCTTCATCATTCATCTTAAGGAGGAATTGTCATGAAAAAAATCCCCCAGCAGGAAATCCAACAGCTTCTCTCGGGTGTTAATGGCACCTTTGGCCTCTATATCGAGGACCTGAGC
>JAEWNU010000280.1 GCA_023456995.1 Bacillota bacterium | reverse complement strand
GCGTAAAGATGGGCGGTGGGAAGGCAGGATTTTGCTATCAGATGGAAAATACCGTTATTTTTACGCTAAAGCATATCGTGAGCTTAAAGAAAAGATGAAAAATTATAGAGAGGAAGACCTGTCATCACTTCAAACACAAACCGTTATGGTTGAAACGATTTGCGCCCAGTTTTTGAGTTGGATAGAGGGTGATATCCGTCATCAGATCAAGCCGTCAACCTATGAAAATTATCAATATTGTGTCCAGAAATATATCATTCCTTTTTTCGCCGATACAAAAGAGTCACAGATAACGACGGCTTCTGCCGCGCAGTTTACCAGTAATATTAAATGTAACGAGACAATTTCTGAGTCTTACAAGCGTAAAATACTAACCATTTTCAAAACTGCACTCAAAAAGATTCTTAATGATTCACCAGACATCGCTTCCATCATAGATGCTGTCAAGCTACCAAAGATAAAAGGGAACGAGGTTCAAGTATTTACAACGCGCGAGCAGCAGCTGATTGAGTATGCTGCTTTAAATTCGGAAAATCGGCGTGCGCTGGGCTTAATACTATGTTTTTATTCCGGTATACGACTTGGTGAACTTTGCGGTTTAAAATGGAGCGATTTTGATTGGGATGCGGGGACCATGTCGATTATGCGTACTGTAACCCGCGCCAAAAATTTTGAGCAGGAGGGGAACAAAACAGCTCTACATATCGGCACACCCAAAAGCCGTACATCAATTAGAAAAATTCCTCTGCCCGCCTTTATTATACAGCAGGCGAAGACTTTGGGGCTTGACCAAAAAAGAGAAGGCTATTTTGTGCTTTCGGATAATGTGGAACCACTTGACCCTAGAAGTTATCAAAAACTTTTTCAAAGGGTACTAATTCAAGCTGGGATTAAGGCGCGCAAATTTCATGCCATTAGACATACCTTTGCCACACGTGCGCTGGAGCTGGGCGTGGATATTAAAACACTGAGCGAACTTCTAGGGCATTCGAATGTTTCTATTACGCTAAATATTTATGCGCATTCCTTATTGGAACAGAAAAAAATTGCTATTGATAAATTCAATAGCATGTATGTTTCTAATATGTCTGTTGGCGCATTCGCCGTCCACCCTGCCGTCATACTTGAAAGTGTTTGCGATCAGCATGCACCTTATTAGTCATATGCCACAGTTTTAAATAAACTGCGGACATAAGCATGATTACACGTAACTTTTTCGTAATTTACTTTTAGCCAAGTAAAAGGTCTCCCGCCGCAAAAAATTGCGGCAGGAGACCTTTTGATTTATTAGTTGGATAATACCGGGGCTTGATCGCCAAAAATCGTATTTTTGAGAGTACATTTAATCGCCGCCTAGGTAAGCTCTTCGCACACTATCACTTTGAATTAACTCGGCACCAGTACCTGAAAGTCCAATTCTACCGGTCTCGAGCACATAGGCACGGTCAGCAATCGAAAGCGCCATTTGAGCATTTTGCTCAACGAGCAACACCGTTGTGCCGTCTTTGTGCAATTGAGTAATAATCTCAAAAATCTGCTCTACCAGAAGCGGTGCCAAACCCATGGAAGGCTCGTCGAGCATCAACAACCTCGGGTGGCTCATCAGCGCCCGGCCCATGGCCAGCATCTGCTGTTCGCCGCCGGAAAGGGTGCCGCTGACCTGCTTTCTGCGCTCCTTCAAGCGGGGGAACTGTGCGTACACCCGCTCAATATCGGCAGCAACTCCTGCATTCGGCTGGGTATATGCTCCCATCTCAAGGTTTTCCTGTACGCTCATTTGTAAAAAGATGCGCCGACCCTCTGGCACCTGCGCAAGTCCACGCTGCAAAATCTTGTGCGGTTCAACGGTCGAAATATTTTCACCGTTAAAATGAATTGAGCCGGTCTTGCTGCGCAGCAACCCTGATATGGTGTTCAAAACGGTAGATTTCCCTGCACCGTTAGCACCGATCAGCGTGACTATCTCCCCTTCGTTAACCGAAAACGAAACGCCTTTTATTGCGTGGATGCTGCCATAAAAAACATTGATATCCTCAACCTGCAACAGCATACTCAACCCTCCTTTTTCTTGCCAAGATAGGCTTCGATGACCTTTGGATTCGCCTGGATCTCGGCCGGCGTGCCCTTCGCGATGATCTTGCCGTAATTGAGCACGGCGATGCCTTCGCAGATGCCCATAACAAGGTTCATATCATGCTCGATGAGCATGATGGCAATTTCGAAGGTATCTCTGATCTTGCGAATATTTTCCATCAGCTCTGCCGTTTCCGAGGGGTTCATTCCTGCGGCAGGTTCGTCGAGCAGCAAGAGGCTCGGGTTGGTACCCAGCGCGCGCACAATTTCAAGGCGGCGCTGAGCGCCGTAAGGCAGGCTGCCCGCTTTGGAATTTGCCATGCCTTCCATGTTGAAAATTGAGAGCAGCTCGAGGGCACGTTCATGGATAATCTTTTCTTCTTTCCAATAACGCGGCAAACGTAACACGCCGTCCCACATCGAATATTTCATCTGGTTATGCAGTCCGATCTTCACGTTATCCTCAACGGTCAGTGTCGGGAACAGGCGAATATTCTGAAAGGTTCTGGCAATGCCCGCGCGGTTAACCTGAATGGTATTCATGCCGTGAGTATCCATGCCATCGAGCAGAATGGTGCCGCGCGTCGGCTGATAAACCTTGGTCAAAAGGTTAAACACTGTGGTTTTGCCCGCGCCATTGGGACCGATCAAACCCGCAATTTCGGTGCGACCAATCGTCAGATTAAAGTTATCCACAGCGGTTAGACCACCGAAATCGATGCCAAGCCCAATCGCCTCTAATACAGGCGCTTTATCAATGTCCCGCTCCGGGATAATTGCGCTGCTGGGAACCGGTACCATTTTAGCCATTTTGCGCGCCCTCCTTGCGAACCGATTTTTTGGCCGCTGCCTTTACTTTTAACTGTTCGATCAATCGGCGGCCCTTTTCACCATTTGTCAGAAGCATAACTGCAATCAGAACAATGGCATAGACCAGCATGCGGTAATCGCTGAAGCTACGCAGCAGTTCGGGCAGCACGGTGAGCACCGCCGCGGCGATAATCGAACCGCGGATATTGCCCATACCGCCCAAAACCACGAACACGAGAACAAGAATGGAGGTATTAAAATCGAATTTTTTGGCCACTACCGTCGAATAATTCATGGCGAACAGTACGCCAGCCATACCGGCCAGCACCGCCGAGGTTGTAAATGCCATCAACTTATATTTCGTGATATTGATGCCCAGCGATTCAGCTGCAATTCGGTTGTCACGCAGTGCCATAATTGCCCGTCCGGCACGGCTATTGATCAGGTTCTGCACAATGATCAGCGTAACAATAATGAGTGCAAATCCCATAACAAAAGTCGAAAGCTTCGTTACGCCCACCGCACCCATCGGGCCGTTCACAATGACTGCCCCGCCATCGGCAAGCTCCAAAGAGGCCGAATCAGTCATGCTTAGGTGGAGCCCATTCTTATCCACACCTACTTAGAGGCAGTTGACAACGTTTTTCACAATTTCACCAAAAGCCAGTGTGACAATCGCCAGATAGTCGCCCCGTAGGCGCAGTACCGGAACGCCAACCAACAGACTGGTCAGCCCGGCGATAACGCCTCCCACCAGCATAGCAATTACTAGCCGGAGCGGCGAGAATGCGATGGCATTCTTCAGGCTCATCGTCACGATGACACCTGTGAAAGCGCCAACACTCATAAAACCGGCGTGGCCCAAGCTCAGTTCGCCCAGAATGCCCACGGTGAGGTTGAGCGAAATTGCCATTACAATATAAGCGCAGATTGGAACAAGCTGACCTTTCAGCGAACTGGAAAGCTGCCCACCTGACATAAGTGCCTGTAAAATGATAAACGCAACCGTAACAAGAATGTAATTAAGGAAATTGCTCTGGGCGGTTTTGTTCATTGCTTTAATTTTATTCATATCGGCCGCCCTACACTTTCTCACTTATTTTTTTGCCCATCAAGCCGGTTGGCTTTACCAGCAGCACTACAATAAGCACGGCAAAAACGATGGCATCCGAAAGCTGGGTTGATATATATGCTTTTCCAAAGGTTTCAACCAACCCCAGAATCAGGCCGCCAATCATCGCGCCGGGAATTGACCCGATACCGCCGAAAACCGCCGCTGTAAAAGCTTTGATACCAGGCATTGAACCTGTCGTGGGCAGTAGCGTCGGATAGGCCGAGCAAAGCAGCACGCCTGCAATCGCTGCTAATGCGCTGCCAATGGCAAAGGTAGCAGAGATGGTAGCGTTCACATTGATTCCCATGAGTTGTGCGGCGCCTTTATCCTCTGAGACGGCACGCATCGCCTTGCCGGTTTTTGTGTAGCCCGTCAGCCAACTTAAAAGTACCATAATGGCAATACAAGAAAGCACTGTCACAATCGCCTCGCCAGAAATGGTCAGCCCGCCGTCAAACAGCCTAATCGGCTTGATTGGTACCACGCTTGAATAGCTCTTGGGTGCTGAGCCCCAGATGAGCAATGCAGCGTTCTGCAAAAAATAGCTGACGCCAATTGCAGTGATCAGCACCGCCAACGACGGTGCCATGCGTAGCGGCTTATAGGCCAGCTTTTCGATTGTGATGCCCAAAACTGTACAGACAACCATCGCCAATATGACCGAGACAAAGGCTGGCCAGCCAAGATAGGTTGTCGCACAAAAAGACATATAAGCGCCTACCATTATTACATCGCCGTGGGCAAAGTTCAGCATTTTGGCAATGCCATAAACCATGGTGTAGCCCAGCGCGATAATAGCATAAACGCTTCCCAAACTGATTCCGCCGACGATATAGGAAAGGAACGTCATACCCGCACACCTCATTTTTCTTTTTGCAATGGATCACTTACAGCAATTCCATAAAAGAATGCGAAATGGGAAACTATTTACTAACAATCATATTGGCAGTCCCAGACAGCTAACGCCGTCAAGGGTCCAACCCCTCAACTAGAGCAGGGAACCTTTCGCAACCTTTTGTGGAATGGCTACAAAAACAGGGAAAGTGGAGGGCTTAAAGCTCCAAGCTTTTTAGCCCTCCTAACAAGTCTAAAAATTACATACCGGTATAGACGCCGCCCTTGATAACGACAGCCTTAGGTGCCTTGGAAACTTCGCCGGTGGTCTGCCAGGTCATGCCTTCGCCGGTAATGCCGTCAAAGCTCATAGAGGTAAATTCGGCGATCAGCTTTTCACAAACGTCAGCAGCAGGCATCTCGGCGGTTACGCCAGCCTTTTCGCAGGCCTGTGCAATAGCGTAGATGCAGTCATAACCGTCAGCTGCAAACTGGTTGGGAACTTCGCCGTATGCAGCCTGATACTTCGCAACAAAGTTCTTGGTCGCGTCGTCCTGCGCATCCGCCGAGAAGGGAGTCAGAAGCATCACGCCTTCGGCCAGCGTCTTGTCAAAGTTTTCAAGGGTCAGAATGCCGTCGAGACCGTCGCAGCCGAAGAACTTGGGTGAATAGCCCATGCTTCTCGCCTGAGAAAGAATCAGCGCAGCAGGGGTGTAGTAGATGGGCAGGAAAACAAGGTCAGCACCCGCATTCTTAGCTTCGGTCAGCTGCACGCTGAAATCGGTCGCGGTGTCATCAGTAAAGGTGGTCGCGCAAACAATTTCAAGGTTCTTTTCCTTTGCCTGAGCTGCAAACTTCTCATAGATGCCCTGTGAATAAGCATCGGCATTATTGTAGATTACCGCAACCTTGGTCGCAAGCTTGTTGTCAGCCAGATAATCTGCAGAAGCAACGCCCTGATTGGGGTCGGTGAAGCAAATCTGGAAGACGTTATCCTTGCCTTCAATAACCTTGGTTGAAGAAGCCGAAGGAGTCAGCGTGAACACGCGGTCGGCAAAGGTCTCAGAAGTAACAGCAAGTGCGGGTGAGGTGGTCACGGTGCCATTAAGAATCTGCATACCCCAGTCTTTGAGGTTGTTGTAGGCGTTGACAGACTTCTCAGCGTCATGCTCGTCGTCTTGATAGTTGAGTTCATACTGTTGGCCGCCCTTGGCATTGATTTCATCGATGGCAATTTGTGCGCCATTTCTGGCCGCAATTCCGTAGACTGCTGCAGGACCGCTGACCGGGCCAATGCCGCCAATCTTAATAGGTGCGGTGGAAGAAGCAGCGGGCGAAGAACCCTCAGCCGCAGAAGATGCAGGGGTGGAGGCAGAGCTGCTGCTGCCGCCCGAGCATGCGCCCAGCGACATAATCATAGCAACCGCCAACATGGTTGTAATAATCTTTTTCATAGTAATATACTCCCTCTTTACATTTTCATTTATACAAAAAACCGGCTCCGTCATAAAAAACGGAGCCGGTTTGAGTATACGTTCATTTACTCAACTTTGCGGTTCAGA
>JAEWNU010000279.1 GCA_023456995.1 Bacillota bacterium | reverse complement strand
ATCCCACTGGAAGATAGCACGAATAATTTCAGCAAAGCCTAGCGTTGCAATAGCAAGGTAATCGCCCTTTAGTCGCAGTACCGGTAGGCCGATAAAAAATGCAAATACCGCCGCTGCAAGTCCAGCTAAAACCAGCGCCACCGGTACCGGCAGTGCAAACTGGATGATGCCGCCCTTAAAATATTGATAAACCTGCGCTCTAGCCTGCGGGGGGATGGTAAAAATCGCATATGTATAAGCGCCGATGAGCATGAAGCCGGCCTGCCCGAGCGAGAACAACCCGGTAAAGCCGTTCAAAAGGTTCATCGAGACAGCTACCAGCGCGTAGATGGCACCTTTTTTAAGCACCGTGAACAGCATTGAGGTGGTAGGCATCGTACGCTCCAGCAAAAACAGGAACACAAACAGTGCCGCCACAGCGATAAGGGAATAAACGCTTTTAGTCTTTTTATCCATGGCAGCCACCTAAACCTTATCCGTCGTTTTTTCACCGAACAATCCTGTGGGCTTCGCCACAAGGATAACGATGAGTAGTGCAAAGGTGAAAGCATCCGAGAAGGTGGTCCAGCCAGCACCTTTGATCATGCTTTCGCAGATGCCAATGATAAACGCGCCAACAACAGCGCCGGGAATGGACCCAATACCGCCAAATACTGCGGCGACAAACGCTTTGAGACCCGGCATTGCGCCCGCCGTGGGTACGACACCGGTATAATTTGAAAAGTAAAGCAGTGAACCTACACCGGCCAACAGCGAGCCGATAATAAAAGTCGTGCTGATGACACTGTTAATCTTAATACCCATCAGACGCGCGGTTTCAAAATCGCGCGAGACAGCGCGCATCGCCATGCCAATTTTCGTGTATTTAATCAGCATGACCAGCGCGACTACCAGTATAATGGTGAGCACCGGAGTGATCACGGTGACCCGTTTGGTGGTCGCCGTACCAATGTTTATAATATCGCTTATCCACGGGATAGCCGGGTATTGTTTAGCTAAGCCGCCCGTGACATAAAGCGCCATATTCTGAAGCAGATAAGAAACGCCAATGGCAGAAATCATAATGGACATGCGCGGCGCGCTGCGCAGCGGCTTATAGGCCACACGCTCGATGACAAAGCCGAGCAAAACAGTAAGCGCCAATACCAGCGGTATGGCGGCATATAGCGGCATAGCAGAGGAGAGATAGACCATCATTAGGCCAGCCACCATAAAAATATCGCCGTGCGCAAAGTTGATCAGGCGCAAAATACCGTAGACCATCGTATACCCGATGGCAATCAGCGCGTATTGCCCGCCAACCGAGATTCCCGCCAATATGTACGGCAGATTCTCGTTTAAAAATTTCATCTTCCGGAACCCCCACATAATACAAAGTTTGGCGGGAACAGATATGCAGATATTTGCCCCCGCCAATCTTATTTTCTTTTTAGGCGTCTTTCTTGTGACTTAAAGCTTACTTAACGCCCTGAATCGCGACAAATTCCCACTTGCCGGTTTCGGTGTTAACCTTCTTGACAAAGGCTGCGTCGCGGACAGCGTCGCCGGTCTCATTAAAGACAATTCTGCCAGAAATACCGGTGTAATCGACCTTCCACAATGCCTCATTCACAGCCTTAAGGTCGGCAGAGCCGGCAGCCTTGATGGCTTCAAGCGCGGTGAAGTAAGCGTCGTAGCCCATAGCGGAAACCGCCGCGATGGTGTCGTCGCCGCCGTTGTTAGAAAGGTTGGTGGGGTTCGCTTTAATCCACTCTTTAATGCCCTTGACGAATTTTGCACCCTGCTCGTCATCGGTTCCCTCATCAAAGAAGGTAGTGACATAGAGGTCGGTTTTGGTGCCCTTGGCAGAGTTGAGGATAACGTTAGAGTCCCAAGTGTCGCCCGCCATTACCGGGATGCCCAGGCTCTGCGCATTGGCCTGCTCAATGATAAGCGCCGCAGCCTCGGTAGAAACAGGCGCGAAGAAAACGTCAGCGCCCTCGTTCTTAGCCTTGGTCAGATAGGGGGTGAAATCGCTGTTGCCCTCGGGGAACGTCTCGGAGATAACCTTGCCGCCCAGAGACTCAAATGCCTGCTGGAAGTAGTAGCACAGGCCTACCGAATAGTCGTCGCCAAGCTTAGCGAGGCAATAGGCGGTTTTGGCCGAGAAATTTTCAGCGGCAAAGTTCGCCAGAACGGTGCCCTGGAACGGATCGAGGAAGCAAATGCGGAAGTAATGTGTATTGCCCTCGGTAACCTGCGGGTTGGTGCAGGTGATGCCGATGACCGGAATGCCAGCGTTGGCAAACACGTCGGAAGCGGCGATGGAAACGCCCGAACCATAGGAACCCAGCGCGATGGATACACCGGAGCTGACCAGCGAAGCGGCAGCCGACGGGCCCTTGTCGTTAGAGGACTCGTTATCGACGATTACAAGCTCGACCTTATAGTCTTTACCGCCGACGTTGACAGTGTTGACCAGACTGTTTGCATACTGGATGCCCAGCGTCTCCTGCTTGCCACCCGCGCCGTTGTCGCCAGAGGCAGGTTCGTATACGCCAATTTTAATGACATCGGCAGCAGCGTCGCCCGAAGAAGACGGAGCAGCAGAGGAACCCGGAGCAGCTGGAGCAGCCGAAGAAGCGGAACCACCGCATGCAGTTAGAGCCAGCAGCAGTGCGAGTACCAGTGACAGCGCTATAACCTTTTTCATTACAATTCTCCTTTAAATTAAGGATACCCTCATTTTTATGCAGGGCTGCGGAATAATTCTCCCGCTGAGATACAATTATACGCGTCCACAGTACAGATTTCAATAGAAAAGCGCTTATTTTAACTGAATGTACATTTCTTCTAATTATAGGTGATTTTATGTTTTTGAATGGCGGATTGTATGGTAAATATGACGGATTTGCAGCTAGAACTGTCATTTCCTCACTCAATCTACAATAATTGACTATATGTGGTAAATATTTTAAAAGTATCGACCAGAACTGGTGACTCAATATGCATTTATTTCCCTGTATCAGGGCAGGTAAACCACATTTTTTGACAATGTAACGTTTGCCTTTATACATAAGCTGTCGCTCCACCGTAGAATACATTGCCAGCCACTGGATGCTCGGCCGAAAAGTTACCCCTAATTCACCTCAAATTGAGGTAAGTGCCCCGCCAAGCCTATATCCTTTCAAGGTTTCGTTATGGTATTTTGTTTGCTGGTTCATACTTTTCACCTAAAACTTCCCACTCGCCGGTTTGAGTATTCACCTTTTTTATGAAGGCCACATTGCGTATTATGTTCCCGGTTTCGTCAAATGCTATGGGTCCTGATATACCCTCGAAATTCACCTTCCAGAGCGCCTCATTAATTGCTTTGGGATCCGTTGAATTGGCAGACTTTATAGCCTCGATGATGGTAAAGTAAGCATCATATGCCATTACAGAAACTGGTGCAATAGTGTCATTTCCGCCGTTATTAGCGATGTTGGCAGATCTGGAATTGATCCATTTCTTGAAGCCCTTAACAAACTCAGAATTCTGGTCATTGAGAATTTTCTCATCGAAGTAGGTGGTTACATAGATGTTAAGGTTCGTACCCTTTGCAGCATCAAGGATCGCTTTGGAGTCCCAAGAGTCACCCGCCAACAATGGTATAGCAAAATTCTGCGCACTAGCCTGTTTAATGATGTTCTCCGCTGATGGTATTGATAGAGGTGCGAAGAAAACATCTGCACCACTACTTTTGGCACTATCCAAGTAAGGGCCAAAATCTGTATTACCCTGAAGAAAGGTTGAATAAACCACTCTGCCGCCAAGTGCCTCAAACGCCTTGCGGAAGTAGTAGCACAAATCAACCGAGTAATTATCACCCAGCTGTGCCAAGCAATAGACCGTCTTGGCCTTTAAACTATTTGCAGCAAAATTTGCAAGTACAGATCCCTGAAAGGGGTCAAGGTAGGTAAGTGTAAAATAATTAGTATTGCCCATAGTAACCTGTGGATTGGTGCAGGTAGCGCAAATTCCAGGAATTCCGGCCTTCGAAAATACATCAGAAGCAGCAATGGTGACAGCCGATCCATAAGAACCAATAACTGCGGAAATGCCTAGTCTTACAAGCGAGTCGGCAACCAATGGGCCTCTTTCGGCGGAAGATTGATTATCAACGATAACAAGCTTAATAGGATAATCCTTGCCGTTAATATTAACGGTGTTAACAAGGCTGTTGGCATACTGGATTCCAAGAGTTTCCTGCTTTCCGCTCTGGGCATTGTCTCCGGAAGCAGGCTCATAAACGCCAATTTTTATAACATCGGCAGAAGTGGAGGCAACGCCTGACGCTGTGGGAGCAAAACCACCGCATGCATTTAGTACTAGCAACAAAGCAACCACGAGCGATAGTGATACAATCTTTTTCACACAAATACCCTCCACATTCCGAACGCTTGCATTTATGAAAATTGTCTTGAGACTGCTTTGGACAGCAGTACCGATTTTAAATTGACAATATTTTCTCAATCGCGCATCGCAGAATAATTTACATTCTATTTGTATTTGTGAACAACGGATTGTATGTTAAAAATGACAGTTTCACAGTTTCGCTTACTATTTTATCTGAGTCATCCAAACACTATTTGATTTTCCGTGATAATTTTGATTATGTCATCGGGCAAAGGCGCAGCCAAACACAGCTTTTTTTGGGTTAATGGGTGGGCAAACATCACCTTGGCACAATGCAAAGCTTGTCTTTGAATACAAGCTGTTTCGCCGCCGTAAAATGTATCTCCCAGAAGCGGATGACCAACTGCAGAGAAATGCACACGTATCTGATGCATTCGCCCAGTATGCAGGATGCATTCCACAACTGTCAGCTTGTGATTTTGCGCCAATACATGGTATTCGGTTCTGGCGGGTTTTCCATCGTCACGCACCACCTGACGAGGTTCAAAGGGAGCCTGGCGGGCCAACGGCAATGTAATAAAGCCATGCTGCTCAGAGATTTCGCCCTGCACAACTGCGATATAACGCTTTTCTATCCTTTGCCACAGCTGTGCCGCTGCAAACTGGTGCTTAGCTGCGACCAGCGCTCCACTGGTGTCCTTATCCAACCGGTTCATGGCGCGAAATACGCCATCGACTGTGTTCTCCAGCGTGTCGGCATAATGCCCGCCGGAACGGTGACACACCAGTCCAGCGGGCTTGTTGTAAACAATAATATCATCATCCTCATACAGCACTGGCACGAGCTTGCTGCTTGCTGCTCGCCTGACAGCCGGTTGAGGCAGCGTCACCGCCAGCGTTTCACCTTGTTTTAATATATATGTTGAGCGAACCCGCTGACCTGAAACGCGAAGCCCCTCTTCGGCTTGCTTGAGCGCAATAATCAACCGTTTGGAATATCCCTCGGCCAATAGGCGCGCCTGCACGCTTTGCCCGTCCTCTACTGCATAGTATGAAAATCGACGGACATCTGTCGACGCGTCATTCATGCGTCACTTCCTCCTTT
>JAEWNU010000278.1 GCA_023456995.1 Bacillota bacterium | reverse complement strand
CATTATAAAGAGCGCTCCTAATCGGGGTGCTCTTTTTCTTTTCTTTATAAGTAACTATCACTAGGTACTTATAGCGACTAAAGATATTAGCCGCAAGCAGCTACTATATTCAAAACAACCGCTGCTCATTGCGAAAGCCGGCACTCAATACACAAATTTTCATTTTACGCTACAACGCCTAGTGACCCACTTCTCAATCTAATATAATACACAAGCATAAATACGTCATACAGCGGCAAACTCTGCAGCTTAGCTTTTATAAAACATGATAGGTGAAAGCATTGAAAACAGCATTAATCACAGATAACACAGACTTTCTAAATGATATTGTCAGCCCGCTTTTGGCGTGGTATAGCCAAAACGCCCGGGCGCTGCCTTGGCGCGAAAACACAGACCCATACCGTGTATGGGTATCTGAAATTATGCTACAACAGACACAGGTAGATACTGTTATTCCCTATTACAACCGATTTTTACAGCAGGTTCCAACTATTAAAGACCTTGCAGAAATAGACGAGGCGCAGCTTTTAAAGCTTTGGGAAGGGCTTGGGTATTACAGCAGGGCACGCAACCTACAAAAGGCCGCCAAAGTCATTGTTGAAAAGCATGAAGGAAAGTTTCCTGATGTACTAACCGATATTCTTGCATTGCCAGGTATCGGCGTTTACACAGCAGGCGCTATCGCCTCCATTTGCTTTGAGCAGGCAACCCCAGCCGTTGATGGTAATGTTCTGCGTGTAGTCGCAAGATTGGCCAATAGCGATGCAGATATTTCCCTGCCCAGAGTAAAATGCGACATTACCGAAATACTGCGCACAATCTATCCAGCGCATCACCGCGGCGACTTTACTCAGAGCCTGATGGAGTTGGGCGCGACGGTCTGCCTGCCTAATGGCACGCCTAAATGCTTAATTTGCCCTGTCTGTGCGTTCTGCTGCGCATTTAAAAACGGCACGCAGATATCGCTGCCTGTTAAGGCAAAGAAAAAGTTGCGAACGCAAGAGGAAAAGACAGTTTTCTTACTCTGTTGTGATGATAAGCTGGCGATTCGGCAGCGGGAAACCGGTAAATTACTCGGCGGCTTGTGGGAGCTTCCCAATGAAGACGGCAGTCTTACTGTTGAGCAGACTGGTGAAGTGCTACGTAAATGGGGATTTTATGACTTTACCATCAAAAAAGGGCAGCAAAAAAAGCACATCTTCACTCATATCGAATGGAAGATGTCCAGCTATATTATTACTTGCACAAATATGCCCGAGGCCTTTTCATGGGTCACGAAGGAAAGGCTGAGCGCCGAAATCGCTATGCCTTCGGCTTTTCTAACTTTTTTGGATACTGTATAAACAATGGTTAGTAGCTATTCCCCTCTGCATTTAAGCAAAAACACCGGTCTAGCTATATAGCTAAACCGGTGTTTTAATTCTTGAAAAATTAGCTTATTTAAGACCCGCGGTGATTATGGCCATCTGATAGACCTCTTCGGCATCGCATCCGCGAGAAAGGTCGTTAATCGGTGCATTCAGACCCTGCAGAATCGGGCCATAAGCCGCAAAACCACCTAAACGCTGTGCGATTTTATACCCGATGTTGCCCGCATTGATATCCGGGAAGATAAAGGTGTTGGCCTGGCCGGCAACGGGAGAACCCTTGCACTTGGTCTGGGCAACAACAGGAGAAAACGCCGCGTCAAACTGCATTTCGCCATCAATCGCGAGGTCAGGTGCAGCGGCCTTTGCCTTGGCGGTAGCATTTTTCATAAGATCGACGCTGTCGCCCTTGCCCGAGCCCATGGTGGAGTAGGACAGCATTGCAACCTTGGGGTCGATACCAAAGGCCTTTGCGGTGTGTGCTGTTTCAATTGCAATCTCGACCATTTCATCCTCATTAGGGGTAATATTGATAGCGCAGTCGCCCATCGCATATTTTTCTTCCTTGCCGTCCTTCTCACGAACCATAATGAAGCAAGAGGAGACAATCTTATTACTGGGCTTGGTTTTAACCAGCTGCAGCGCTGGGCGGACAGTATCCGCTGTGGAATAGGTGGCACCACCGAGCAGTGCATCAGCCTTGCCCATCGCAACGAGCATAGTGCCGAAATAGTTTCCCTTTGAAAGTGCCTTGCGGCATTCATCGGGGGTCATCTTGCCCTTACGCAGTGCAACCATTTTTTCTACCATCTCATCCATTCCGGCGTAGGTGGCGGGGTCAATGATTTCGATTCCTGTGATATCAAAGCCAGCGGTTTTTGCCGCGGACTGAACCTCTTCCGGCACGCCGATGAGCACTGGGGTCAGAATTGCTTCCTTCTTTAAACGGCTGGCAGCCTCAAGAATACGGGGGTCGGGTCCTTCAGTAAAGACCAGACGGCGCGGGTTTGCCTTTAATACTGCAAGTAAGTTTTCAAACATGGCGCAAAATTCTCCTTTTCACTTCTTGGTGTGTCATATAATGTAGTTATTATACACCTTTTCACGACTAAATCTCAACCATAAAACACAAAATCTGTATACAAATTACTCAGATTTTACCCTCTAATGTTATTAATAATGCTAATAGAAGCAATTCTCCAGTTAGCATATCTATAATATATTAACTGAGCATTGTTATATTGCCCCAAATACCGGCCGTAATCGTCTTTACAGATAAAAAGCAACCTGTTTTCAAAATTGATTTTGAAAACAGGTTGCTCCTAAAAAACTAATACTTTCAAAACTGTTAGAGCACAAGGCTGGGCGCAGCATAAACGCGGGCACCGAGCTCCTGATCAAGCATATACAGTCCCCTGCTATCGGCACCGAACAGTTCCATCTTCTTGATGAGCTCCTGCGCGTTGGTCTCCTCCTCACCCTGCTCCTTGACAAACCAGTCTAAGAACTGCATGGTGCGAAAATCTTTCGCCTCATAGGCGGCCTCATATATGGTATGATTAAGATCGGTTACATATTGCTCATGCTTCAATGCGGCCTTCAGCGGGTCCATGTTGTTTGTCAATACGGCGTCGGGCTTCTCAATGGCCTCAAAGGTCACCGGCAGATCGTTATTCTGCATATACTGAACGAAAAGCAGGGCATGGTCGCGCTCTTCCTGCGCCTGAACCTTATACCAGTTAGCAAAGCCGTTAAGGCCCTGCTCAGTGTAAAAGTTTGAAAACTGCAAGTACAAATAGGCCGAATAGAATTCCTTTTGAATCTGGTTGTTCAGGAGACTGGCTACCTTTTCAGTAAACATAATCTTCACTCCTTTGTTTGATGGAAACCCGGCGACATTTTAGCTGCTAGGTTTTTAAGAGGTTGTCCCTTGAATCCAGTATACCAAATTCATCAGAAAACGCAACCATATAAAGGGAGAATTATGATAATTTTTATTAATTTAATTCTAACCATATCGTTGTGTCGTCCGTCTCTTTATAATACTTCGGCATCACCATACGTTAAACCGGCGCCGCAAAGCGGCGCCGGTTATAATAATATCTATCTGGCAGGCGGTTATTATGCACCCAGCGCAGCAAGGCTTTCCT
>JAEWNU010000277.1 GCA_023456995.1 Bacillota bacterium | reverse complement strand
ATATAATCCTGGCTCTTTGCCAGCAGCCATAAACGTAGCGGCCTTAAGTGCGCCAATGGCAAAGACATTCTTGGAGCTTGCAGAATGTGAAAGCGTGATAACTTCATCCAGCCCACAAAACAAAATCTCGTGTTCACCTACAATTGTGCCACCTCGAACAGCATGCATACCGATTTCGTTAGGCTCTCGGCGCTTCCTCACCGCGTGACGGTCATAAACCAGCTCTGGCTCATAGGGGAGCGTCTCCGTGATGGCGTTCGCTATCATGATAGCGGTGCCTGAGGGCGCATCAATCTTTTTATTGTGGTGTTTTTCAATAATTTCGACATCGTAGCCTTTTCCCAGCACACCGGCGGCATATCTGGCCAGTTCACAGAGCAAATTGACGCCAAGCGACATATTAAAGGTGAAGAAAATCGGTACGCTTTTTGCTGCCTCATGAATCATGGCAATGTCATCCTCGCTCATTCCGGTGGTTGCGATAACCGCTGGAATTTGATGAGTCTTTGCAAAAGCCAACAGATTAGGCAGGGTAGAGGGGTGAGAGAAATCTACGATTACATCGGCAAAAACGGGCGCGTTTTCAAAGCCTGCATAAACGGGGTAGGCAAGTGCACTGCTGGCTTCGCGGTCTACGCCTGCCACTACGGTAATGTCCAATGTGGCGGCGGCAGCGCCCACCGCACGGCCCATCGCGCCGAGAGCACCAGAAATAATAATGTTCATGAGGGTCTCCTTTATGCGTTAATCAGATGATATTTTGCCATGACATCACGCAGATGCTGCTTAGCAGCAGGCGACATTTCATCCAACGGCAGACGGCAGGGTCCCGCAGCAAAGCCCATAAAGTTTAGCGCCTGCTTCACCGGGATGGGGTTAACATCCGAAAAGAGCGCAGCAATGAGCTCAATATAGGCGATTTGAAGATCAGCGCTTTCTTTGACCTTACCATCAAAATAAAGCTGGCAAATGTCGTGCGTTTCTCTCGGGCAGATGTTCGACAGCACCGAGATAACACCCTTGCTCTCCAGCGACATAAGGGGAACAATCTGATCATCATTACCAGAATAGATGTCAAGGTTATCGCCGCACAGTGCACGGGTGTGCGCCACGGCTGAGATGTCTCCGCTGGCTTCTTTAAGCGCCACAATATTCGGATGCTTTGCAAGCTCGGCATAGGTGGTGGGCTTGAAAGTTACACCGGTACGGCTGGGCACGCTATAAACGATAATAGGCAGATCAGTAGCGTCGGCAATAGCATTATAATGACGAATAAGACCGGTCTGAGAGGCTTTGTTATAATACGGCGAAACATGCAGCAGGGCATCAACGCCTACTTGCTTGGCTTCTTTGCTCAACCATATGGCATAAGCAGTGTCGTTGCTGCCCGCCCCCGCAATGACCGGTACGCGGTGGTTTACAGTCTCAACAGCAAAACGGATGCATTCGGTGTGTTCGTCATCGGTCAGGGTGGAAGATTCGCCAGTGGTTCCACAGATAATGATGGCGTCGGTACTATTATCTATCTGAAAATTTATCAGTCTGGCTAGCTCTTTGTAATTGATGCTGCCGTCTTCAAACATTGGGGTGGCAATAGCGCAGCCTGCGCCGCGGAAAATTTCTCTTTTCATAACTAATTGCTCCTTACTGCATTAATTCAATTGTCTACAACTTAGTCAAAAAAGCCCTTTGCAGCATATAATTCGGCCATTAATACCGCGCCGCCAGCGGCACCGCGCAGCGTGTTGTGTGAAAGGCAGACAAACTTATAGTCATACTGGGTATCAGGACGCAACCGTCCGATAGAAACTGCCATACCTTTTTCAATATTGCGGTCAAGGCGTGTCTGGGGACGATCGTTCTCTTCAAAATAGTGTAAAAACTGCTTGGGTGCCAAGGGAAGTTCCAGCTCCTGCGGTTCACCCTTAAAAGCTTCCCAGCGCGCTTTGATTTCTTCCATAGAGGGCTTATTCTTAAAGCTCACAAATACTGCGGCCATATGACCATCGCTAGCGGCAACGCGCAGACATTGCGCCGTGATGGCGGGACCTTCAGCGTTCACAATCTGGTCGCCCTCAACCTTACCGAACAATTTGAGCGGCTCTTTTTCACTTTTTTCTTCCTCGCCGCCGATATAGGGGATGACGTTATCCACCATTTCAGGCCAGCGGTCAAAGTTTTTACCTGCGCCAGAAATCGCTTGGAAGGTACAGACCAGAACGTTTTCAATGCCAAATTCGCGCAGGGGAAAGAGGGCGGGTACATAGGATTGCAACGAGCAGTTTGATTTTACCGAGATAAAACCACGCTTGGTGCCAAGACGCGCTCTCTGCGCTTTTACGACTTCGACATGCTCGGGGTTGATTTCCGGTACGATCATCGGAACATCGGGCGTCCAGCGATGCGCGGAGTTATTAGACATGACAGGGCATTCCGCCTTGGCATAGCGCTCTTCAAGTGCGCGGATTTCTTCCTTTTTCATATCGACGGCACAAAAAACAAAATCGACGAGTGCGACGATCTTTTCGACATCTGCTTCGGCATCCATGACGATCATGTCCTTGCAATATTCCGGCATTGGAACATTGAGCGCCCAGCGGTCGTTTACAGCATCCGTATATTTTTTACCCGCAGAACGGGCAGAAGCGGCAATCGCCGTCACCTTAAACCACGGATGGTTATCCAGGAGCGTCAAAAAACGTTGACCCACCATACCTGTTGCACCAATTACACCTACGTTGTACTGTTTCATAATAAAAGCACCTCCATAATGTTCCTCGCCTAATATTTGGTAATATGAAACAAAAACAGAAGATAAATCCTCTTTTTTTCATTAAGATATTCAAATATTAGTATTTTATCTCACTTCGCCGTATAAATAAAAATACCGGTTGAAAACCGGCATCCACTGCAATATAATAGAGATATTGACGCTTAAAACATGCACTACTCCCAATGCATGCCTAAAAGTCGATAGCTCTTCACCATTTGCAGTGGTGACAGTCGCACGTCTGTTAAACGTACCCCCAGGATCAACGGCTGCCGTACCGTTTCCTTCGGCGTTTTTCCCTTTCATAACGGCTCCAAGCGATCTGGCGATCTTGCCGAAGTATTACTGATGAAAAACGCGCCTCTATCTTTATTGTCCATTATAGTAGCATTCATTATAAAAATTGTCAAATATTTTTTAAATATATTTTTTAGGAGAATCTATGCTAAAATCTGACTTCTTTTTTGCGCTTCCCAAGGAATTGATTGCACAGACACCCATTGAACCGCGAAACGCATCCAGGCTGTTAACACTTGATAGAAAGAGCGGCACTGTAGGGCATCGGATGTTCACCGACCTTTACACGTTGCTAAAACCAGGAGATCTACTGGTTTTAAATGATTCACGTGTTCTGCCGGCGCGAATTCTTGGTGTTTCAGAAAAAACTGGCAGCCCCATGGAGTTTCTGCTGCTTGAACAAAAGCGTCAAGACGAGTGGGAGGTGTTGGTTCGCCCGGGAAAGCGCGCCAAGCCGGGCGCAAAATTTATCTTTGGCGAAGGACTGTTATATGCAGAGGTGCTGGAGATTTTAGACGGCGGCAACCGCCTGGTTCGCTTTTCTTATAATAGCGGTAACTTTTATTCAAACTTGGAGCAAATAGGTCAAATGCCGCTGTCGCCTTATATCACCGAAAAGCTCGACGATCCTGAACGTTACCAGACAGTCTATTCTAAAGAGCTCGGTTCGGCCGCAGCCCCCACAGCAGGATTGCATTTTACTGAGCAAATGCTGGACGACCTGCGCACCATGGGCATTAAAACCGCGTTTGTCACGCTGCATGTTGGCTTGGGTACCTTCCGCCCTGTCAAGGAAGATGATATTAGCGACCACAAGATGCACTCAGAACATATTTTCTTGCCTCAGCAAACAGCTGATTTAGTCAACGAAACTAAACAAAACGGTGGACGAGTCATCGCCGTAGGTACCACAAGCTGCCGTACGCTTGAGGCGGTGGGTCAGATGGGCTTACCCCTAAAGGCATATGAAGGTTACACTGAGATATTCCTTTACCCCGGCGAGAAGTTTACTGTTATTGACGGTTTGATCACCAACTTTCATCTGCCGGAAAGCACGCTGATTATGCTGGTCTCAGCCTTCGCAGGGCGTGAACATGTGCTTGCGGCATATAACGAGGCCGTCGCGCAGAAATACCGATTTTTCTCTTTTGGCGACGCTTGTTTTATCGCCGATATCGAATAACAGGGGGACATTATGTATCATTTATTAAAGCAAGAGGGCAGGGCGCGCCGCGCAGAATTTACTACGGTTGACGGCACGTTTCAGACCCCCGCATTTATGAACGTGGCGACCGCCGCTGCAATCAAAGGCGGTATTTCAGCACATGACCTCGTTGATTTGAAATGCCAGATTATGCTGTGTAATACCTATCACCTGCATGTAAGACCCGGTGATCATATTGTTCGCGACCAGGGCGGCCTAAAGGGATTTACCGGCTGGCGCGGCCCAACTCTAACCGATTCCGGTGGTTTTCAGGTGTTTTCGCTTGCATCATTGCGCACAATAAAGGAAGAAGGCGTCACGTTCCAATCCCATGTGGACGGCAAGCGCATCTTCATGGGGCCGGAAGAAAGCATGCGTATTCAGTCAAATTTGGGTTCCACCATCGCCATGGCATTTGATGAATGTGTCTCGAACCCAGCAGAATATGACTATGCTAAGCGCTCAATTGGGCGCACCACACGCTGGTTGGAGCGCTGCAAGGCCGAAATGTCGCGCTTAAACGCCTTACCGGGCACTTTAAATCCCCACCAAATGCTGTTTGGCATCAATCAGGGCGCTACCTTTGACGATCTGCGCATCCAGCACATGAAGGATATTGCCACGCTTGATCTTGATGGTTATGCCATAGGCGGTTTGGCGGTTGGGGAGGAGACCGGGGTGATGTATCACATCATCGAACAGGTTGAGCCGTTCATGCCTAAAGATAAAATTCGCTACCTGATGGGTGTTGGTACACCGGCAAATATTATTGAGGCGGTCTGGCGGGGTGTTGATCTGTTTGACTGCGTCATGCCCAGCCGAAATGCGCGCCATGGACATTTGTTCACTTGGAGCGGAATTATTAACATCAATAATGCCAAATATCAGAATGACAGCAGTCCTGTGGATTCTCAGTGTGGATGCCCTGCCTGTCAGCACTACTCTCGCGCTTATCTGCGGCATCTTCTCAAAGCAAACGAGATGCTGGGCATGCGTCTGGCGGTGCAGCACAACCTCTATTTTTACAATACGTTGATGGAAAAAATCCGTGCAGCGCTTGATACAGGTGATTTTGAAGCCTTCCGCAACCGTTACGCCACGCTGCTAGCCACCCG
>JAEWNU010000276.1 GCA_023456995.1 Bacillota bacterium | reverse complement strand
AGCTTACACTGTCGCCGCCCCGCCTTAGGAGTTTTTTGCTTCACCCACCATCTGCTCAAAGTTGCCGACGCTCTGCTGTTGAAAATAACGGTAGAGCAGCATACTTAGTTCCGAACCGCTGAGCATCACCTTCAGCGCCTCGACCGGATTCAAAATTGTTCTGCCCTCACGTTTTGATAACCCCGCCAGAAGCTCGGCGTCGTGAATATTCGGGGCAACAAGGCTTTCGGCGGCAAGGGCCAACGATGTTTCCTGCATGCCGCGTCCCTCGCACAGGCGCTGAATCTCTAGCATCTCTTGCGCTGACAACTCGCGCAGCTCCCATTCTATCGGTTGACCACTGTCATCACAAAACGCGTCTGACAGGATAAATTTTAGATTTTCCTTGCGGCGTGGGTTTAAAAATGCATTTAAATTATTCATAGGAATTCTCCTTCTATTAAATAATGTGACAAAAAGGGGCGGAATTAACCGCCCCGCCTTTTTTAGAACCGCTCAATGATGTCAAAATCGTCAAAGGAAAACGCGCTCTCGTTCATCATGGCGTCGTCGGAGGAATCGTCCAGCGCGCCGAAGGAAACCGCGTCGAGCACCACGTTGCGCAGCACCACCTCGCAACGGCCCTTGTTTCCGGATGCTTCCGCATAATATTGCAGCGTCAGTTCAGGGTAGCCCCCACCGTTTTGATATTTCTTCATCGCGTCGATGAGCGCGGCGGTGGTGTGGTAATAGGATACGCTGCCGCTGCCCGCCATGCCGCGGGCGGCGTTCTGGGTCATCACCTCGCCCAAAAAGCGGCGGCTCTCCTTGGTGACGTCGAGCTGTGCCGAAATTTTCGCGATGCGAAACGCCGCCACCACACCACCATCCAGTGTGATATAGCCGTTGCCGTCGTGCCCCGCGGGGATGCTAGAAAGCTTAACCTTATCCATCTTTTTTTCCTCCTCTTATCGCACGCGAACGGTGATGTTCGCTTTTTCCATGCTGTCCACCGGCTTGATGCGCAGGTTGACCACCACAGTGTCCTTGTCCGCACCAGCGGCGACAGTCACATCGTCGGCGGAGAATTCCTCAATGGCATTCTGGCTCTGCAACGCGGTCATATAGTCGCAGATGCTCGCCTTAAAGCGGTTGCGGCCGCGGGCGTTGTTGTGCTCCGCACCCGCAAAGGAGGAGTCAAACACCGTCTTGATGTCGGCGCACACGCCATCGATGACACGCAGCACGCGGTTTTTGCAAAAATCCTTTTGCTTTTGAACCGTGTAGGTCACCAGCGTGTTGATGTCGCTTTCGACCTTGGCCTTTCCATTGTTGAGGATAAAGCACCCCAGCCCCTGATTCTTATAGACAAGCTGCTGGGATCTAGTCAGTTTATCGGTGACGTTATCCGCGCCATCGTAGCTATCGTAGGTGAGCGATTCGTTCACCGCAGCCGCGGCGGTTGCGCCCGCCAGCCATGCCGAAACCATGTTGGCATCCAGTACAGTACCGTCGGTTAGAATAACACCGTTGGCAAACGAGATAATACCTTCGCAGTCGGCGGGCAGGTTGCCCACGCATGCCTGAATGAATTTATCCTCGTCGTCACGCTGGCGCTGGACATACTGAACCAGCTTCTGCTTGATGTCGGAGTCGGTTCCGGTGTATGCAATGGTCTGGAATTCCTCGGTTTTGAGCGCTTCTAAGAAGGTGTCGTAAGCCGTAGCATCTGCCGCGCCGTCGCTGCCGCCGGTGAGCTTCGCGGTGGTGGGGGCAAAGGTACCGGCGCCGCTGATGGTGATAAAATCGTTTGGCTTAAAGGCCGCTACATTCGCCACAAGCTGGCTATCCGCCACGCTGCCGTCGACAAAGGTTTTCACCTGCCACAGGTCGCCCGATTTTGCCACCACAATGCTGATGTCGTTGCCGCGTGCACCTTGCTTTTGCGCGGTGACGGTCAGGTTTTCGCCAAGTGCCACCGATGCTTTCGCACCACCGGTGCAAAGCGGATAGATCAGCACCTTATAAGCACGTTTCATTATTTCTCGCACTTCGAGCATGTCGTCGAGCATATACCCGAGCTTGAAAAACGCCGAATCATCGGCGTTAAATGTAATAAGCTTGCCTTCTTCATACCAGTTAAGCGGCAGCGCAATCGCTGCCGTGCCTCTGGCTCCCGCCTCAATGGCGAGGACCTTTTCACTGTAAACATTAATGACTGCGCCAGTCAATTTTGCCATTTTCAAATCTCCTTTTTGTTTTATATGGATGTATATTGTGAAATGCCGCACCCGTCGCGGCTTTAAAGTTTTGGTCAAGCTTTTAAAAGCTTGTGTGACTGGTGGAGCCGCAGCGGGCATTCATGCCCCCGCCCTGCGGACAATATCCTCTCCGGCAGTTATGCCGATATTGTCCGCGTAAGCGAAAGCATTTCCCTACTCTACTTTGGCTGCCAGCTCCAGCGTGCGCATCATGCCCTCGGCTATCTGGGCGACATCCACCCGCCGAATTTCCAGCTTAATTTCCCCCTTGGCTGTCGCCCCAACCTCGGTACGTTGGGCGGTGCGGTTGCGGCTGGAAAAATCCGCCCCGCCGCCGCTAACCGACAGCAACGCATCCAGTATCGCCTGCATCGCTGTCTCATTTTCACCGTCATCCTCCACTGCCAGCGGGAGATAACGGCACTGTACCTCTACGGTTAACTGCTCTACGCCGTCGAGAGCCTGCCGCGACGCCATTTTGCCAAAGCGCACGAACACCGCCGGAGCGATCACCCCCTGCGCCTGTGCGGATGCATAGACCATCGTGTTGGGCAGGTGTGCCTCAATCGCACCGCAAAGCGCAATTTTGCACAAATCTGTCGGCGTCAGCGTCCCCGCTTCGCGGCGCGCCAGTAGCCCCGCATCAAAAATAATTGCCATTTTCTTTTCCCCTTCAGTTATGGAATCAGGCGATCACCACGCCGTCGAGTGCAACGGCGCTCCCCAGTGTGCCGACATCCGCCAGCCCCGCGCGCCCGCGAACTATCTGATCTCCATGCGTCACCGTGATCGAATCTCCCGGCTTGATTGTGATGCCATCACCGAAAAACACGGTGTAGCCTGCATTCGCCTGTGCTTGCGCATCCGTTTGGCTCAGTGATGCGGTGCGCCGCGCCCCCAGCCCCTTTCGGCTTGAAAGATGGCAGCACACCCCGTCATACACCGTCTCGGTCACCATGCTGTTGGTCGCCGCGTTGGCGCGGGTGCGCTCTACGCGGGCGCTGTCGTTATACATGGTGGATAACGCTGCCCGTGCAGTGGCCCCTCCCGGAATATCCAAATCGCTTCACCTCCTGTTCTAAAAAGAGCCGGGCGGCAAGCCACCCGACCCTAAAACCACTGTGTTAACCCAGTCTGCGGTAGCGGTCAGCAACCGCTTTGCAGGCGGGCGGTAGGCCCTCATCTTCCTTTGAGAAGGTCACCGTCCTGTCCCCTTCCGATATGCTGCTAACCCGCCCCGCCGAGGCATCGGTGCGCAGAGAAAGCAGTGCGCCTGTCAGCGTCAGCCAACCATAGAACATGCCGTCCGGCAGCGGGGCCGACTCCGACAGGTTGCAATAGGCCGCCAGCTGAAGTCTGGCCTGTTCCGCGACAGATCGCGCCTGCAACTCGGTTGCTCCAAACAGCAGTTCCCGAGCGGAAAGCTCCGCCAAAAGCGCTGAAATATCACGCGCCGCCATGAGGCTTCTCCCCCTTTGGTTTTCGGGCAGGCTTTTTAGATAATTTCTCGCCGCAATTATCCATAGGCGTATAGCCCATCTCAACAAACCGCGCCACGTCACGGTTCTCGATCAAACGGATCAAGCCGCCGTTTTTCATATATATCATGTTATTCACCCCGCTTTAGGCGCGCGGGGTGGCCTTGGTGTGGATGTAGATGCCCGCGGTTTCGTTATCCTTGACGATGAGATCGTGGTGTGCGCGGTAGAAGATGTCATAAGCGTCGGCCGACTGGTTCGCCGCGGGCTCGACAATCTTGGAAAACCGGCGCTTAATGACGCCGTGCAGCGCGTTTTTGTTGGCGTAGACAAAGTTGATGTCACAGCTTGTACCCGCGATGGGGGTATAGCCGCCGACCTTCTGCTCGGCGCTGCTGCCATCAAGCAAGGCGATGCGGGTCATAAAGCGCGACTGCGGCACACGAATGATCGGGGTGATGCCGTCGAGTAGCACGACGCGGCGGTCAATATCGCCGGTGTTGGCGCCCACATCCAGACGGCGCGCAATCACATCCGAAGACTTAAGCAGCGCATAAAAATCGTTGGTGCAAAATAGGACGCGTCCCTCGTCGGGGACTTCGTTTTCGTTTAGCGTGCGCTCGGCGGCGTCGAACAGTGATAGCGGCTTGGCGGCGGCGTCCAGGTTGGCCTTCACCACAGTGCCAAGCGAACCGGTGCGGCTGGCGGCGTCGAAAATCTCGGCGAAGCGGATGGCGTCAATCTCAGGAATCTCACGGGTGCGCAGATATTGCAGCGCCACCTGACGGTAGAGATCAAACGCGGCCTCGTCGTCGTCGAGCACGTCGATTCTAAACTTTCTGCCGCGGTCATACTTTAAGGTGTGCTCCTCGAAGGAGGCGGCCACCCCGCCCTGTGCATAACCGTTGTCGCGGTCGTAGTCACCGGCGCCATCCACGGCAATCTTGGGCAACTTGATGGTCTTCGCGCCGGCAAACTGGCTGGAAAGCGCCGCATCATCCAGCATGGCAGTAATTGCGCCGCGGCGATAAACTTCATCTAGAACGTCCAAAAACTCGGTTGCCTTTTCAGTAAAAGTGTTCATATTTGAGTCTCCTTTTTCGTTGTTTAAAAGTGGATGTTCGTACACTCGGGACAAAAAATAGCGGCGTGTTTCTTACCCCGCTCGCGCGCAGCGGCGCAACACGCCCCCAACCTTTTTACTGCTCCGCTTTCGGTAGCCCCGCCTCGAGCCGCCATTTTGCCGTGTCGTCCGAGACAAAGCCTGTTCCTTCGCCGTTTACAGGCGGCGGCGGGTTGCCCTGTGCGCCTCCGAACAAGAACGGGTTTTCGCGCATGACTGCCTCAAGCTGCTCGTTAAGCCCCGTGAGTGTGTCGCCTTCGAGCGCAATCTCGTCGAGGCGTAGCAGTGCCTTGGCGGCAGTCAGATTCTTCGCCTGCGCATGGGTGAGCGCCTGTGCGATGCCCGCGTCCTTTTTCTGGGCGGCGAGCTGAGCGCCGAACGCTTTAGCGTCGGCCTCACGCCCGGATCTTGCTTCCGCCAGCTGCGTTTCCAGTTGGGCAAACTTCGCCTTGTCAACGTATTGCCCCTCGGCAAGGTTCGCGAGCTTCAACTCCTTGCAGCCTTGCAGCGCCGCTTCAAACTCTCCGTAGGTTAGCGCCTTTTCGCCAAACAGTTTTTTCAGTTGTTCCACTTTTCGCCCTTTCCCTGCCGTCGATTTAATTTTTAAACGCGCAGCCGCTCTGCGCCGCGGCAATCGTGCCCTTTAATCGCCCGCACGAAAGGCATTTTTTTTGTACAACAAAAGGACGGGGCGCATCTCTCAATGCGCTTACCGCCCTTTTACTGTGTTGCCATTTCTGACACCTACATCTTAGCACGGGTGATATATGGCTTTCCATGGTCAGTTTAAGATGATTTTCATGCTGACAACAAGCCGGATTTTTTCACCACACTTTTCTTATTCCGTGAAGTATGCTAATATGGATTTAAATTTTTATGCATTTGCCACAACGGAGGGAAAACCCATGACACGCCGCGAAAACATATCCGAAACGCTTTTAACTGGCGCACTGCTAGCCGTCGTCGGCGGCTTTTTAGACGCCTATACCTACCTGTGCCGCGGGGGTGTCTTTGCCAACGCCCAAACCGGCAACATTGTGCTGGTGGGCATTCGTCTAGCGGAGGGCAACTTTTTGGGCTGCCTTTATTACCTCGCGCCAATCGTTGCTTTCGCGGCGGGCATCTTTGTCGCCGAGGCGATTAAGCAGCGCTATTATAACCACGATAGATTCCACTGGCG
>JAEWNU010000275.1 GCA_023456995.1 Bacillota bacterium | reverse complement strand
TGCTTGCTAATGCGCAAGCCGGTGTAGGAATTGAAACTGACCTCGGCATCAATTTGACGCAAATTGATAAGCGCATCATTGATATAGTTCGCTTTGAGGATGACGACCGCATTTCCGTTCTCATCAGGGAGGACGCGGTAAACCGAAGCCGGAATATCATTGCAACCTTCGATGTTAAAGTCCAAGTTGATCATAGTGCCCACAATAAAGCGTTTAACATCATTCTTTTCAGCCACCAGTGCCAGATACCAGTCGTGTCCTTGCTGCACTTTGCCGATGGCATTGGTGCGTTCCGCCTTCATAGTGCCGTTGATTGCGCGTTGATAGTCATCGATGGAAAGAGCCTCGAAATTGGTGGTCAAGAGCGTTTCATACCCGTCAGTTGTCGAGCAAAAATAGCCGCCTGTGTTGATAGCAACGCTTTGAATAGGTTGTGAAAGCTCAGCCATCAATCGGCTTTTTTCCTGCTGCAAATAGACGATTCGTTCAGTATAATTCTCGTCCCGCCCAGTAGAAATTCGGTATTTGCCTAGAAGCAGTTGTATTCGGTTGCGCGCGTCGTAAATATCCTCTACGTCACGTCTGACAGTGGCGTCAACAATACTGCCCACTGTGTCGTTGACCTGTCCGCTTAGCATATCCGCGCCCAAAAGCTGCGCAGAGGTTCGCTGCGCTTCACCGAGCAGCGTAATTTCGCTATCGAGTTGATCCATTTGTAGCTGACTTCGTAACTGCGATGCATCGGTATAAACTTTGGCAATTACCGAGCCTGGAATGACGACCGCGCCATCGGGCTTAACATAACTTAGCACACCGTTAACATCTAATTGCTGCGAAAGCAGCTGCTCGTTGCGTATGACCACAGCCTTCGCTCGGTAGTAGTCAGAAACGGTATAAGTGAAAACCGTCTCGGTTTGATAGGGCGAATAAAAATAACGAACGCCGGTGTAAATGCTGTAAGAAGCAACAAACAGTATCATTACGGTAGAAAGAAGTACACCCGTCAGGCGGCTATTCATTTACACCATCATCCCTTCTTTATTTCATCTTTGAGAAAGCCCATGCGAAATGATGCAACAAGCTTTGTCCAGCAGCGCTTGATAACTATCAAATGCATTGTGATTTAGCCAGGAAATTCGCGTATTTCGTTTAAACCAAGTCAACTGGCGCTTAGCATAGCGCCGGGTCTCACGTTTGAGATCTTCTGTGCACTCTTCCAACGTTTTTTCGCCGCTTAAATAGCCTAAAAACTCTTTGCAACCAATGGCTTGCGCCGCCGTTCTGGGATTATGAGTTTCATAAAACGCACGCACCTCTTCGAGAAGACCTTGTTGCAGCATCATATCCACACGGTGATCGATACGTTCATAAAGCTGTGCGCGGTCCGAAAAACTTAAACCTAACATAATAGGGACATAATCTGAAGGTTTTTCGCGTGAGCTTTTTAGCTGCTCGCTCATCGTTTTGCCGGTTGTGCGATAGAGCTCTATCGCTCGCAGAACCCGGCCTAGATTATTTGGATGCAGACCTTTAGCATATTCAGGATCAATCTGCGCAAGCATGGCATGCATCGCTTCGTTGCCGACCTGTGTCGCCTGATCATAAAGCTGCGCACGAATTTCCGGCGTACCCGGTTCTTCCGCAAACCGGATACCACCTAAAAGAGCGTCAACATAAAGTCCCGTTCCTCCCACCAGTACCGGCAGCTTTCCTCGTGCTGTAATATCCGCAATGGATGCTTTGGCATCCTCGACATACCGGGCAACGCTGTAGCCCTGTTCGGGTGGCAAAAAGTCGATGAGGTGGTGCGGAATGCCCCGCATTTCCTCCAAAGTTGGCTTGGCAGTAGCGATTGACATTCCCAAATATATTTGCATCGAGTCGGCAGAGACAACCTCGCCGTTGAATTTTAACGCGATATCCACGCCTAGCTTGGTTTTGCCAGACGCTGTCGGACCGACTACCGCGACCACAGGAATTTTAGTTAAACCATTATCCAATTCTACCAAAGAGCTTTTCCACCTCGCGTTGTGTGTAGGTTAGGAGAACCGGCCTGCCGTGTGGGCAGTGACGAATCTGGTCTTTTCCCAGCACCATATCGGCAATGAGCGCCAATTCGGGCATTGCAGACCGTTTGCCTGCCATGACAGCTGCCCGGCAAGATACTGAGTATAACAACTCGTCGAGCATTTGCGGCGTCACACTGTTTTTCTTAGTGAGCAGCGCCTTGGCAACTTCGCCAAGCAGCTCAAAGGCCGAAAATCCGTCTAAAAGCATCGGTATCTCTCGCACCAGCAATGTGCCCTCCCCGAAATCCTCGGCCACAATACCCAGCGTCTGCAAAGCCTCAGGATGCTCTGTAAGCGCAAAATATTCGTCACGTGGCAGTGTTACCGCCTGTGGTGTCAAGAAAATCTGGCGATCAGCCGATTTTTCGAGATGCTTAATGCTGTTGTAGATATACCGCTCATGTGCAGCGTGTTTGTCTATCATGATAAACTGTCCGGCTTGTTCCGCCAGAATATAGGTATCAAACAGCTCACCAATAATGCGATAAGGCTGCTGTACCTCTTGTTGTGCCTCAAGCTCCTGTTCTGAGCAAAAGTCAAGCTGTGACACTCGGTCAGCAATGACCGCTTTTACCGCAATTGATGATGTTTCGGGCGTGCTATCGCATATCGCTGTATATTCCTGCTGGATAGGCGGAACGATTGTGTTTACCGCAATTCGAATTTTCTCCAGCTCTGTTTTTTCAATATCGATCAGTCCGCTTTTAGTAGAAGTGGAAACAGACGAAACCCTTGGCTCAGTATTTAGCGGATGAAGCTGTGTATCATCATGCAGCTCTAAAATGTCGGTGGTGTCAAAGGCGTAAGAGACTGGTTTTGTATACCCCACTGAAATGATTTTTGACGTTGACGCGGTGCTGTTGGCCCTTGGGGTAAAGGTGGGAACCAGGCTATCAGCCGCTCGACTGACTTGATGTAATGAAACCTGCCGCCCGGAATAATCAAAGTCCGATAGCGAAAATGGGGTTATTTTTTTTGTTTTAAAATCGGCAGGTCCGCGTTCATGCTGCGCCAGCGCGTCAACGCAGGCGGCATAAACCGCATTGTAAACCGCTCTTTCGTTTGAAAAGCGCACCTCGAGCTTAGCTGGGTGAACATTAACATCAACCGTATCAAAATCCACCTCAAGGTTCAGCACACAGGCGGGGTAGCGACCTGTCATCAAACGGTTTTTATAAGCCTCTTCTACTGCGCCAGCGCAGGTTTTAGAGCGTACATAGCGCGAATTGATGAAAAAGGTTTGTAATGAGCGAGTACTTCGGGAAACGTTGGGCCGCGAAATCAGTCCCGAAACCAGCACACCCTCACTTTTAAGCGAGACTGGGATCATACCCGCTGCCACTTCAGCACCGCCGACAACGCGTAGCACTGATAGCAGCTTGCCGTCGCCGGGTGTTTTCAGCACCCGTTTGCCATCACGAATCAACTCAAGTGCAACCGCAGGGTTAGCCAGAGCCAACCTGTCCATCAAAGAGGCTACAGCATTACCCTCAGTTGCATCTTTTTTCAAAAACTTCATGCGTGCAGGAGTGTTATAGAACACATCGCGCACTTCTATGCTGGTTCCCACGGCGCAGCCAACCTCTTCAAGCACGGGTGGCTTGTTAGCTGTAATTGAATAACAGCAGCCAATCGGATTTTCAGCCGTACGGGTAATAACCTTTACACGGCTAACCGCTGCTATTGAGGGTAACGCCTCACCGCGAAAGCCCAGCGTTCCGATTGAGTTAAGATCTCCTTCAGAGGAAATTTTACTGGTAGCGTGGCGAATAAACGCAAGTGGAATATCCTCTCGTGTCATGCCGCTGCCGTTATCAGTCACCCGCAGATAAGTAATCCCACCGTTTTTTAGTTCAACCGATATACGGGTCGCGCCGGCATCGAGCGCATTTTCAACCAGCTCCTTAATAATGGACGCGGGTCGGTCAACGACCTCGCCAGCGGCTATCAGTTCGGCAACTGCAGCGGGCAGCACATTAATTTTCCCCACGGCAAACACCTCTTTTCCTCAAAATCATCAGTTTATAGCATTGCTTTAAATTCGTATAGTTTGTTGAGCGCTTCAAGCGGGGTCAGGGTGTTTAGGTCCAGTTTGCGCAGGGCTGTTTCTAATGCGGAGACTTGCGGCAAAGCAAGCTGAGATACACTTTGATCCGTTAAGTCTTTTAGCTTTACACCGCCGCGGCATTTAGATACCGGCCTGTCCGCTTCAAGGTCAGCCAAAATTTCGTGCGCACGCTTAATGATCCACTCTGGAATACCTGCCAGCTTAGAAACTTCGATGCCATAGCTGTCATCCACCGCCCCGGGAACGATGCGGCGTAAAAATGTGATGTCGTCCCCCCGTTTTTTGACAGCCGTATTATAATTTTTTACACAGGGCAGGCACTGTTCAAGCTCAGTAAGTTCGTGATAATGAGTAGCAAACAATGTCTTTGCCCCCAGCTTTTTGCGGTCCGCAATAAATTCCAGCATCGCGCGGGCAATACTCATGCCGTCAAAGGTGGATGTGCCACGCCCGACCTCATCCAATATCAGCAGGCTGTTTTCAGTGGCACTTTGTAAAATCTGTGCCACCTCGTTCATTTCTACCATAAAGGTCGACTGCCCGGTAGAAAGGTCATCGGAAGCGCCAACACGGGTGAAAATGCCATCCACCACACCAATGGAAGCCGACTTGGCCGGGACAAAGCAACCGATCTGTGCCAGCAGTACAATGATGGCCACCTGTCGAATATAGGTGGATTTTCCCGCCATATTGGGACCGGTAATAATAGCGATGCGGTTTTCGCCTAAATCGAGCTGGCAATCGTTTGCCACAAACCGCTGTGAGGCACCCAAAATTTGCTCTACTACCGGATGCCTTCCATCCTCTATCATAATCGCCCCGTCTGTCGTAATTTGCGGACGGCAGTAATTGTTTTCAGAAGCTAAAGTCGCAAATCCTGTGAAAACGTCCAGTTGGGCAATCGCATCGGCAGTTTTTTGAATCCGTTCGGTGTGCGATGCGATTTGGAGACGTAGCTCTTCATAAAGCCGTAGCTCCAGCACAATCAGCTGATCGCGGGCAGACAGAATTTTGTCCTCCAGCTCCTTTAGCTGTTGTGTGATATAGCGCTCGCAGTTAGCCAATGTCTGTTTACGGATATATTCCGGCGGTGCAATTGATTTATATGAATTGGTGATTTCTATGTAATAGCCAAACACCTTGTTGTAGCCAATTTTAAGGTTTTTGATACCGGTTCGCTCACGCTCGTCAAATTCTATCTTCGCAAGAAACTCCTTGGTGTGAGTTAAGAGCCCGCGTATCTCGTCGAGTTCGGGGTTAAACCCCTCC
>JAEWNU010000274.1 GCA_023456995.1 Bacillota bacterium | reverse complement strand
ATTCTAAAAAGCGAAATGCGCAGCTGGAAATTTCTTTAGCAGAGTTGGAAGACTGCATTTCACAAAAAGATGGCGAAGTACATCCTGGTGAGACAGAGCTTTTAGCAAAAGCTATTAGCACATTTCTGCGTACGCTTAGTTATGAAAATAGGGCTATATTTATGCGGAAATATTGGTTTTTTGACTCCGTTTCCGACATTGCAGATCGCTTTGCAATTAGTGAGAGTAAGGTAAAGTCTATTTTATTCAGAATAAGAGGAAAGCTCAAAGATTTTTTGATGAAAGAAGGAATCGATATATGAAAAACAATCGGATGACGACCGCGCTTGGGATGGTTGATGATCAAATAATTGCAGAATCTATTAAGGCAAGGGCTGTACAAAAAAATTCCATTTGGCTACGTATGAGTGTAGCAGCTGCTTGTGCAGTCTGCGCTTTAGGAATGGCCGGTGTCGGCGCATATGCCTATTACACGCCTACGTCATATGTCAGCCTGGATGTAAACCCCTCCATTGAATATAGACTAAACGCTTTTGACCGGGTACTCTCGGTTGTGGGTGTAAATGATGACGGCGAAAATATTTTGGATGATATTGGGCAGACCAAAATAAAAAATAAATCGATTGATAAAGCTATAAGAGAGACGATTAATGCCATTGCAGAACTGGGCTATTTCCCGAAGGACAGTGACGGCGGTGTAGTCATAGCCGTATCGGATAAGAAGGCAGAAAAGGCAGAAAAGCTGTCGGAAAAGCTTAAGGAAACGGTTGAAGAAATTGCCGAAGAAGAGGGTCTGGATGTAGAAGTTGAGTCCATGGCCGTGGGCGAGGCTCGTGTTCAGGAAGCCCGCAGCTTAGGTGTAACGCCCGGAAAACTCAATTTGGTTGAGAAGCTTCAAAAAAGTTCAGCAAATGCCGATGACATTAATATAGAAGAGTGGCTGAATAAACCTGTCAAGGATATTATGAAGCAAACAAAGGCCAATAAGGCTTTGAGCAAAGGAAAAGAATCTGATAAAGAAGAAAAGGCCGACAAAGATAAAGTTCTTGACTCAGGCGTACCAAGTAATGCGGGGAAAGCTGAAAACGCCAATAAGCCTGATAAAGCAGCTGACAAAAAAGACAAAGACGTAAATAAGTCTGATAATGCAGCCGCCAAAAAAGATAAAGACACAGATAAATCTGATAAAAAAGATACTTCTGCAAGCAACTCGAACGAATCGAAAAAACCTGATAATTCCACAAATAATGGTCAGTCTAAAAAACAAGAAACCAATACAGATGGCAATAGTTCAAGCACATCTGAGGTAAGTTCCAATAAAGACAACAATTCTAGTAAATCGAATAATTCCAATAATAACGGTCAAGCTAAAAAGGCTGAATCTGAGACCGACTCGGATGAGGAAGAAGTCTCAAACGATACTTCGGACAAAGGCAATAGTGACAAAAGTAACTCTGACAAATCTAACAATTCGAGCAAAAGTAAGAGCGCTAAAAAATAAGCTGGATGTAAAGGCGCTTCATTAAGCAAAGGCGATTAAACCGTATGCATATTGTAACGAGAGTATGAAAAATATAATAAACTGCAATAATCGACGCATTTGAGCACACCTATTAATAGAATCGGAAAGCTTTACCGTATTTTTAAAACAAAATGAGGTATTAAACTATGAAAAGAATTTTATCATTGTTACTTGCGGTCGCTTTTATGCTATCAGTTACAGCCTGCGGTAACAAGAAAAATGCTCCGGGCACTATTAAGGATGATAAATCGCTTCAGGATGTGTTTAATGCAGTTGATGCAAAATTTAATGAAAAATATGACTACGAGTATGGCGTCATTGCAATGAAGATGCCGGTAGACGACCAGTATCTTGCAGATTTTGTTGATTTAGACACCTCAGCTTATGATGAATATGCTGGTGGGGTTTCGATGTCCATGACCAATTCCGATGCGTTTTTTGCTGTTAAAGCTAAAGAGGGCAAGGTGGATGTTGTCAAGCAGGCACTGGAAAAGAGACTTGCCGATTTAATTGCCCAATACGAGTTTTATCCTGTTAACGGCTCCTATGATCGTGCAAAAGCGGGCGAGGTGTACGTTAAAGGGAACTATGTATTCTTGATTGTTGTGGGAGTTTTGCCACAGGGTGAAGAAGAAGCAGATTTTTCTGGCGATGTAAAGTTGACTAAAGAAACTATCGACAGCATGTTTAATGCATAAAATGAGGTAATTTTTAAAAATCCTTGATGTTTTAAAGCGTTTCTGTTAAATTATTAGCTGGAAAGTTTGTCCGGCTTATGCGCTGAAAAGCCTTCGCAGCCGAATCTGCGGGGGCTTTTGTGTTGTTTAGTCTAATTTCATTTTTTGTCTAGAGAAATATTTGTGGCTTAGTAAGCGCAGCATGGCTTGTTAAATCAATTTTTTTGGAGGATCCTATGGTATTTTCCAGTATACTGTTTTTGTTTTATTTCATGCCGGTGGCATTTACTATATATTATCTGTCGCCCAAACGATGGAGAAACCTGACCTTGCTGATTTTGAGTCTGATTTTCTATTCGTGGGGCGAGGTGCGTTATTTCCCTATTATGCTGGCGTCAATCATAGTCGATTACACCGCATCAAATCGAATTGCGCATTACGACGGCAGAAAAGGGATGCGTAGATTATGGCTGTTGTTCTCGGTGGTTTTTAACCTTGGCATGCTGGGCTTTTTTAAATACGCCGGTTTTTTTGCACGCAATATCAACGCTATCACAGGACTAGGTCTGCCAGTACTGGAACTGACACTGCCGTTGGGCATCAGCTTTTACACCTTTCAGACCATGTCTTATACGATTGACGTCTACCGGGGTGACGTAAAAGCTGAACGCAATATCGTAGACTTTGGCGCTTTTGTCGTGCTGTTCCCACAGCTTATTGCGGGCCCCATCGTGCGCTACACTGATATTCAGCGTGAACTGCGCGAACGCACTATCGATCTGGGGCAGATCTCGTTTGGGGCGCAAACCTTCATTATGGGTTTGGCCAGCAAGGTTCTCATAGCTAATAATGTCGGCGCGCTGTGGACTGAGGTTGAGTCGATGGGGTTTGCCGGCATTTCCACTCCACTGGCGTGGTTAGCCATTTTGGCATTTACAATGCAGATCTATTTCGATTTTTCGGGTTATTCGCTTATGGCTATTGGTTTGGGTAGAATGCTGGGTTTTGAATTCCCCCAAAACTTTAATTTCCCTTATATTTCAAAGAGTATGACCGAGTTTTGGCGGCGCTGGCATATGACGCTGGGGTCATGGTTTCGGCAGTATATGTACATTCCAATGGGCGGCAACCGAAAAGGCGCTGTCAGAACGGTGTTTAATCTATTTCTGGTTTGGGCCGCTACGGGGCTGTGGCATGGTGCTTCATGGAACTTTGTGCTGTGGGGGCTTTATTTCTTCGTATTGCTCATGCTTGAAAAGGCGTTTTTACGTTCGGTGCTGGACAAGCACCCCATTTTTGCCCGCGCGTATATGATTCCGTTGATTATGATTAGCTGGGCGATTTTTGCCATAACCGATTTTACGCAACTAGGGGTGTTCTTCGGCAGGCTGTTTGCCTTTTCGGGTGGGGATGACTGGGGCTACTTTTTGCGTAACTACGGTGTGACCTTTGTGGTGAGTATACTGTTTTCGACCCCCGCGCTTAAAACGAGCTTTCAGCACTTAGAGAAAAACCGGGTTGCTGCCGCGCTTATTTATGGCGCGTTGCTGATCACTTCAGTGGCCTATCTGGTGGACGCGACTTACAATCCATTTTTGTATTTTAGATTTTAAGGGGGCGGGGTTATGAAAGATTTAAAACGCTACCCTGTTATCATACTGCTGTTTGGTTTGATCGGCATTTTCTTTATTGCCAACCTTCTGACACCCACCACAACCTTCTCGGAAATGGAAAATCGCTACTTAAATCAGTTGCCGACATTCTCTCTAAGTGCGATGGTGGATAGCAGCAGCAAGGGCTACGCGCAGAAATTTGAGCAGTATGCCAATGACCAGTTTGCTCTGCGTGACCAATGGATTTCATTAAAATCGCGCTGCGAGGCACTGTTAGGCAAGACAGAAAATAACGGCATAGTTTACGGCAAAAACAATTATCTATTTGAAAAGTTAAGGACTTACGATGTACAGCGGTTGGAGAAAAACCTCGGCTATCTCGAGGAATTTGCAGCGCTGAATCCGGATGTAAGGAAATACGTCATGATCGTACCTGGCTCCTATAATATATTGAGCGATCTGGTGCCGAAGGGGCTGGGAAACATCGACCAGTTACCACTGATAAAAGGGGTAAATGAGAGGTTGTCACAAAGTGGCTATACCGGTGTGGATGTTGCTGATAACCTGCTGGCGCATGCAGATGAGAATATCTACTACCGTACCGACCACCATTGGACGACGCAGGGTGCATGGTATGGTTATGAACGCTTTGTGCATACTTTGGGGTTGGCCGCCATTGTACCCGAACAGGCTCTGGCACACAGCGTCGAGGGCTTTTGGGGAACCTATTATAGC
>JAEWNU010000273.1 GCA_023456995.1 Bacillota bacterium | reverse complement strand
TAGGCTACCACCGCGCCCTCTGTGTATTTCAATTAACTCCAGACGCTCCAGCGTAGAAAAGATGGTGCGTACCTCCTGTTCACTAAGTTGCTGATTTTTTTGTTTAGCTTCCTGTACAATAGTTTTTCGTCCACAGGCGACCCCTTTACGCTGAGCATCGGTCATTGTTTGCAGGACGAATATGAAAGCGGCCATACGGCTGCCGGCTGCTTTTTTCAGGCTTTGCATCATAGAGGCGTCGGAGTGTACCGGTAACGCCTGAGTTTGTATTTCTGCAGTTGAAGACACAGACGGCGAAACTGCCGGAGTTTTGTAAATGGTGGAAGGCAAATCAGTCGGCAGAATAACTTTTTTACCGATGTAGGCAAGGTATTCTGCACAGTTGCGAAGTTCACGGATATTGCCGTCCCAGCAGTGATGTAGCAAAATCTTCTCCGCCGGCTTGGAAAGCTGGAATTCGGCGCCGACATGCCGCTTCATATGTTCCATTAGCAGCAGGATATCGCTGCCGCGCTCACGCAAAGGCGGAAGTTCGACCGGTAGAACACCCAGCCTGTAATAAAGGTCTTTGCGAAATTCCCCGCGCTGCACCAATTCCACAAGCTGTTCATTTGTCGCTGCGATGATGCGCACATCCACGTGAATGACACGATGACCGCCGACTCGAACGACCTCCTGTTCCTGAATGACGCGGAGCAGCTTCACCTGTAATAATGGGCTCATGCCCTCAATTTCGTCCAGAAACAGCGTGCCTTTATGCGCAAACTCGAAAAATCCTATTTTGCCGCCTTTTTTTGCGCCGGTAAAAGCACCGTTCTCATATCCGAACAGCTCACTTTCCAATAAGGTATCGGGTATTGCAGCACAGTTTATAGCGACAAACGGATATTCGCTGCGCGGAGAGGCGGCATGGATGGCATGCGCAAACAGCTCTTTGCCGGTGCCGCTTTCTCCGGTGATGAGCACAGATGCGTTACTGTCGGACATTCTGCGTGCAATCTCCTTGACGTTGCGGATGCAGGGGCTTTCGCCAAGGATGCTGTCAAAGGTGTATTTCGTTTCGTGGCCTTTGTTTAGCAGCTGCATGCGCAGCTTGTGTTGTTTGCGTTCCTCGTCGTTGAAGCGCTGGACGATTGCAAACGCGCCGAGCATATTGTCGCGTCGAATAACCGGTGTGATCGTCAAGTTGATATCAACGTCACCACATTTGACAAGCCGTGATTTTATAGCAGTGCGCTCTCGGAAGCATTCGTCGAACGGCAGAAATGGAAGCACCTCGCGTGCGATATGGTTGATGGCCTCTTCCTGGTTGATTCCGGTAATCGCCTGTGCTTTGTCGTTAAAGGTGAAAATTAGGCCGTCGGCATCAACGCCGATGACGCCCGCATCCAGAACACTTTGTAGCAACTCATACATGCCCTCGGTCTGGATGGCCCGGTTGCACAGGCACTGGACTGCATATTGGTTGTTGACGATCGTTGAGACATACTTTTTAAAGGTCGGCTGTTGCAAAACATCTTCGCATTTGAGCTTGAACGCCATTTCTGCGATTGTTTCCGCAGAAAGCACGCGCGATCCGATGTCGATAATCTGTTTGACATAGGTGGGTACATAACGGCTTTCACCGGGTGTGACGGCAATCTCAAGAATTGGCGGTGCAGACATACCAGGGTAGTACGGATGAAATTCGACATTATTAACACCAACCTGATTGAGAAAGGCCATTGTTTCGGTAACCATGCGCGGGTTGATATTGACCATCATGGCGCGTGTACCGCGCGGTATTGCTAGCAGTCTATAAAGCGCCTCCTTAGCGATGGTAACCTGCGTGATCACGATTTCTCCGCCCAGTGGAAGGTATTCATTGACACTTTCTCCTTGAAAGGCACAGGTTGAAACCAGATAGAGGTCGGCCTTTTCGATATGGCTGGCTGAGCCATCCTGCACATTGTAGGTAAAAACGTCTACCAGATTGCCAAAAAAGCCTTTTACCTGATGTGCGTAAAGGTAGACAGATTCTGCGTCCCATGTAATGACCGCAATTTTCTTAGCCAATTAAATCACCTTTTCTTAACCAATTTAACCAATTGGTAACACAAAATGCATATTATTGTCAACACTATTTGGAGAAAAGATTTTGCTTTGTTCAAAATGCCGTCAATCTGGCAAAAAGACTGATAAGCTAACTTGGCATCAAAATTGCTTATAATAATTTAAATACATAATATATTATTTTAAGACAGGAGATCGTATTGATGAATTCTTTTTTAGAACGTGCACAGGAACTAAAACATGATTTTATTGAGATCCGTCGCCATCTTCATCAGATTCCAGAGCTGGGCATGGATTTGCCTCAGACGAGCACCTATGTTATTTCCGAGCTGGAAAAGATGGGAATCAAAGCGCAGCGCATCGCGGAAAGCGGCGTTACCGCTTGCATCGGTGGCAAAAAGGGTGGGCCAGTTTTTCTTATCCGTGCAGATATGGATGCGCTGAACATGCGCGAACAGAGCGGGCTTGACTTTGCGTCTCAGCGAGATAACGCGCATACCTGTGGGCACGACCTGCATGCGACCTGGCTTCTGGGCGCTGCACGGCTGCTAAAGGAACGGGAGGATGAACTCTGTGGTACCGTAAAGCTGATGTTTCAGCCCGGGGAAGAAAAACTGCTCGGTGCCAAAGCGATGATAGAAGCAGGAATTTTGGAAAATCCGCATGTAGACGCCGGCATGGCGATGCATGTTTTTCCAGGGGATATGCATGTCGGTACCGTCGCATGGCGTGCAGGCCCCACACTTGCTTCATCCGATCACCTGCATATTACTGTCACAGGCAAGGCCGGACACGGCGCAATTCCTCAGAACGCCGTCGATCCGCTTAATATTGCGGCGCATATTATTCTTGCCTTACAAGAGATTAACGCGCGTGAAGTCGACCCACAGGACCCAATTGTGTTGACGATTTGCACGATTCACGGTGGTGAACTGCACAATGCTTTCCCAGAAACCGTAGAGATGACAGGTAGTATCCGTGCATTTTCCGAAGAGAACCGCATGCTTGCCAAACGCCGTATCGTGGAAATCTGCGAGGGCGTAGCCAAGGCGTTTCGCGGAAGCTGCACAATCGATTTCAATGCTAGCGTTGCCTCTGTACACAACAATGAGCAACTGGTTGAGGAGCTGGTCGGATATGTGGGGGAGATTGCGGATAATCTAATCATGCTGAAAAAGCAGATGGGCTCTGAAGACTTTGCAGAAGTAACTCAGAAGATTCCAGCGGTATTTTTTGGCGTTGGAGCGGGTGGAGCGGAATCTATCTACCATCAGGGCGGTTCACATCATCCCAAGGTTGTGTTCAACGAGGATGCGCTTCCATTTGGCGCCGCAATGATGGCGACTTGCGCTGCAAATTGGTTACATAATCATTTTGAAGGCTAACAAGTGCCAATAAGTCCGTATCATTAACTTTAGCGTTTTTTTTAATGGAGGCTATCATTAAAATTATTACAATGGGTCTAAAACAAATGGTTATTAAAATCTGATTTGTGCCCCGATAAATAATAATGCAAGAGGCATTTGCCTCTTGCATTATTATTTATCGGTAATTTAATTTGGATTTCGTTTTTTGTGAATTATGTTTTGCTGGACAATATTTTGCCCCGGTAAAACACATTTACAGCAGTTAACAATCTTAATATTATTGCTTAGATGCATTTTTAAAGTATAGTTCTACGCCATAGTTGTAAGCGTCGGCAAATCCTACTTTGTTTCCCCATACCTTGCCGTTTACACCGAACATACCTTTCAGCCGCCCTTCAGCTATACCCCCGGCAGCGTCTACGCCACCTGTTCCACTGGTGACAGTGCCAATAGCGTAGCCGATCGCCTTGCATGTTTCTTGGGCCGCTTTCATGACGTCCTTATAATTCATGCCGGTCAGGGTGTAGGCAGAGACGCTGCCTACTGCGGTGGTAACACCTACCAGCATTCCCGCGCCAACCTCGGCATAGTTGCCGTTGCCGGGCAAGCATCCGAGGATAAACTCGGTCATGGCTGAGCGCTCGCCGGTTTCAAAGACCGACACCACATCGTAGCTTTCCATGTCGATCTCCAACCAAGCCCAGCGGGGCTTGCCGTTTATGGTGGCGGGCTTATCTGGAACCAGATAAAGCACCTTCGGCGGGTCTCCGGTGTCGCCGCCCCGCATTCGCTCTAGCAGCAGGGGTGGGTAGTTTTCCAGCCCAAGTTCTTCGCTCGCTGTTTCAATGACGGAAGCATCATCAACAGCAATCTGATTGATTGTTGTCCCATCGGGCAGATTGTTCCAGACCTGCAGATAGCCGATGCCTTCGTCACCTGGCAGTGCCGCCGCCTCCATATCGCTGGCAAAGTAGCCGTACATCAAGTTATAAGCATGGCAGGCGTTATCGTCACCGTTGTGCAGTTGATTTCGGTGATCCATTAAATCCACGCTGGTTTCGGCGGTTTTTCCGTCTGATTTAGTCGTAACCATCAGCGCAACTGCTTTGTTGGAGCGCCCCGCTACCAGCCCCAAACTGCTTGCATATTCACGGCTGGCTTCGGTCAGCCCCTTGACCAAACGGCTGATTGTCGCATGACCCAGCCAACGGCATACCGAATAGTTAGCTGGCTCATTTGCCGCGTCTGCTTCGGCTTTTGCCATATCTTCAATGGCTTTCGCCGCCTCGTCGGTCAGCTCCGGCACGCCCCACGCTAGCGTGTGCGCAATTTGATTCAACTTCTGTTCTTTGCTAAGAATGGTAGTGTGTGTGGCTGTCCCGCCGCTGTCCTCCAACCGCACAGTCAGGCGCTGAAACTCATAGTAGGAACTATCCACCCAAGTGTTCGGGTCGTAGACCAGTCCTTGACGAGAGTCCAGAACCGGCAACAGCAGTACGCCGCCGTCTGACTTTGGCTTTGCAAGGTAACTGATATCGATGGCATCCAGACTCATGTCGGGAAGGGAAATTTGACGATCGAGGATTGGAACTGTCTCGAAATAGCCGCTTTCCGCTTCTTTGCCCTCCATAGCAGCGCCCAATGAATCCCAAAGCTCGGTGTTGGCAGCCATCAGATCTCCTGCATTGCCAATCACCTTACCGTACAGCTCAATCACGATTCGTCCCATCGCAGGCGTAATATTCACAGGAGTTTCGTCAGTGCACAGATAACCAATACCTGAAAGCTCCGAAAGGTCGGCTGAAAATACCGGCAGGAACAGCTTTTGCGCACCGCTCACGTCGGTGTAGGAAATGCCGATCAGCTTTGGTGGTACTGTTTCCACGCCGCATAATTTGCGCAGGTTTTCCTCGCCTATCGCCGTCATGGCGACGGTTCGATATTCGGGTTGATAACCAAGACGGGCCAACAG
>JAEWNU010000272.1 GCA_023456995.1 Bacillota bacterium | reverse complement strand
GATGCTCATCGGCATACAAATCAGACCTTTGCCATGCACCGCCATAAAGTTGACGTTTTCCGTCGTAGCAAATTCGGCAGCACAGATGAAGTCGCCCTCGTTTTCTCTGTCTTCATCGTCCGTTACCAATATTATTTTTCCTTGGCGCAAATCTTCAAGCGCCTCTTCTATCGTATTAAATGCAAACATGCTCTACCTCCTAAAATCCATATCGGGAAAGAAGTTCTTTTGAAATACCGCTCTGCTGTGCCGGTACGCCGAGCAGCCTCTCGACATATTTTCCGATACAGTCGTTCTCCAAATTAACCGTATCCCCGATGCGTCTTTCCCCTAGCGTTGTGTTTTTCGCCGTATGAGGAATGACCGATACGCTAAAATCATGCGCCGATATTTTTGCGATGGTCAGGCTGATGCCGTCTATGGCAATGGAGCCTTTTTCGATTACATAGCGCAAAATGTCGGGGGACGTTTGAACCGTATACCAAACCGCGTTTTCATCCTTTTGCACACTGCGGATGATGCCTGTTCCATCAATGTGTCCCGAGACAATATGCCCGCCAAATCGTCCGTTCATGGGCATGGCACGCTCCAAATTGACAACGCTTCCGGCATTGAGGTTCCAAAGGTTTGAGCGTGTCATGGTTTCGTGCATGACGTCCGCGGAAAACGCGCTGTCTGATAGAGAAACAACCGTTAAACACACACCGTTGACTGCCACACTGTCGCCCAGCTTCAAGTCATCTAAAACTACCGACGCGCCAATTGTCACGACGGCGGAATGCCCCCCTTTTCTGACAGCGCGGATCGTTCCCGTTTCCTCTACGATTCCTGTGAACATGGGATCACCTCGCTTCCCAATAGAATGTCATCCCCCAATCGTGTCACTTGCGGCGGGGTAAGCTGGAATGCGCATTCCGGACTTCTTACACCGAGACCTTCAACGGGAGCTTTCGCTTCGGTTCCGCCGAACAGCTTTGGCGCAACATACGCCTGAATCTTGTTGACGATGCCGCTTTGCAGCGCCGACCAGTTTAACGTACCACCGCCCTCCAGCAAAACGCTGTCGAGCGACCTTTTTCCCAATTCAACCATAAGCGCCCGCAAGTCAATGTGTCCATCCTTAGATGGAAGCATCAGCACCTCGCACCCCGCCTCGCGGTAAGGGCGGGCGCGCGCCTCATCAGGGCAACAGGTGGCTAGAATTGTAGGGATTTGTTCCGCTGTTTTTACAACCTGCGATTGCAGCGGCGTTTGCAATCGGGAATCACAAATAATCCTCATAGGATTTTTGCTGTCCGGCAAGCGGCAGGTCAGAAGGGGGTTGTCCGCAATAACAGTGCCGACTCCTACCATGATGCCAGTGTACCGATGTCGGTCCTCCTGCACGCGTCTGCGGGCAATTTCGCCCGTGACCCATTTCGACTCACCTGAACGCGTGGCGATTTTCCCATCCATTGTCATGGCGTATTTCATCAGAACGTAAGGCGTTTTTGTCCTGATGAAGTGGAAAAACACTTTGTTTAGCTCTGTACAAGCCTCGTTCAGCACGCCTTCTGTGACTTCAATCCCATTTTGGCGCAGAATCTGAATTCCCTTTCCGGCGACCAGTGGATTCGGATCAACCGAGCCGACCACCACGCGCCGGATACCGCTTTCGAGAATCGCGTCTGTGCATGGCGGCGTTTTTCCAAAATGGCAGCATGGTTCTAGCGTCACATACAGCGTAGAGCCTTGTGGCGATTTGGTGCAGCAGGCCAACGCATTTCTCTCGGCGTGCAGGCCGCCGTGCCGTTCGTGATAGCCCGTTCCGATGATTTTGCCGTTTTTTACGATGACGGCTCCGACCATTGGGTTCGGGCTAACCCAGCCACACCCTTTTTTGGCGTATTCCAACGCCAAATTCATATAAGCTTCGTCATTCAATAGCAACACTCCCAAAATAAATTAACACCTGAAAAGCATTAGAAATGCCTTCCAGGTGTTAAAATCTAGGTGTATTGCAAATACGCTAAAGCCGTCAGTGCCGATTAACCGACCCTGACAGTATAGCAAAGCATTGCCGAACGCTAATTCGACATCACATACAATTCAACACATCTTCTTCCATCCAGACTATACTGTCGGTTTTGGAGTTTCACCAAATCCTGACTTGAACACTTTTCAAGTCCTGCGCCTGCGCGCTCGCGGACTATACCGCCGATCGGGAATTTCGCCCTGCCCTGAAGACATTTTTATTTATTCAGTTGTTTAAACCTATTATACGACGAATTTGGAAAAAATCAATAACCAAAAATCTGTTTAAAAGCCCTTTATCATGTGCCCAATTTCCAAAGGAAAATAAGAGGAATTTGCCTCGCCGGTGTCCGCGTTTTCTACGATCAACAACTTGGATTGTGCCTGGGTCATCACGGCGTGCCACAAATCGCACGGTACATTATACAGTTTGCCTAGCTCCATGGGCAGCGCCTCAATTTCTTCTGGTTCCTCCCCATATCCAGCCAGCAACAGCGTGGCGGGACCTTGAAGCAGCACAAAAACCTCATCCGTCTGATGATGGCGCTCCACAAAAGATAGCCTCTCTTTTTCTTGCGACGGTTGGTGGTTGAGAATTGCAACCCGCCACCCATTAAAGAAAACCAAAGGAGAAAAACCCTTCTCTTCATATGCGCAAATTTCAACACCGAACTGCTTCATCGTTGAGCCTCCTTAAAATCATGCCCTTACAAAACGCCGACATCATTTTCCATAAAAAACCACTTCGTCTATGGCAGTATTATAAAGGCAACCGCATAAAAGAGCAAGATTCGTAGTTAAATTAAATAAAAAGTTCACCCAAAACAGAAAAATATCCCCTTAAAATCCACAAACAAATGCGCTATACTAAATTCAGAGCTTCAGAAACTAAAGACGGGGGGATGAGCGAATGAAGGAAACCATCGTCTCTATGAAGGGAATTTGCAAAAGTTTTCCCGGAGTAAAAGCACTGGATCATGTTGATTTTGAGCTGCAATCAGGCGAGGTCATGGCCCTGCTGGGCGAAAATGGGGCGGGAAAATCCACCCTGGTAAAAATCCTCAGCGGCGTTTACACCCGCGATGCAGGAGATTTGAGCATCTTTGGCAAACCCTATGGCAATCTAACCCCAAAACAGGCGCAGGCTGCTGGGGTCGCAATCATTCACCAGGAGCTGAACATGTGCAGCCATCTTTCGGTGGCGGAAAATATATTTCTTGGGCGTGAGATAACCAAGGGCGGCCTATTGGCCAATATGGAAATGGAGGCAGAAGCCCAGCGAATTCTCAGTGAGCTTAAAATAGACATTTCGCCAAGTCAGGTGTTAGGAGAATTAACCATCTCCCGACAGCAGATGGTCGAAATAGCCAAAGCACTTTCCACCAACGCCAGAATATTGGTGATGGATGAGCCCACCTCCTCCCTAACCTCCAGGGAAATCGGCGATTTGTTCCGTATTATCCGAACACTTCGGGAAAAGGGCTGCGGCGTTGTGTACATATCCCACCGGCTAGAAGAATTACAGCATATTGTGGATCGAGTGACCATCATGCGCGACGGCCAATATATCACCACCATGAATTATGCCGACACCACCATCGACGAGATTATTACTCACATGGTGGGGCGTGAGATTAAGGAGCAGTTTCCCCGTGTGAACTGTCCAAAAGGCCGAGAAATTTTTGCGGTTAAAAACCTAAATGCCGGGCGGATGGTGCGAGATATCAACTTCTCCTTATGCGAGGGTGAAGTGGTCGGCATAGCCGGCTTAATGGGAGCGGGCCGCACAGAAACTACCCGCGCCATTTTTGGCATCGACCCCAAAGAAAGCGGAGAAATCTATCTAGACGGAAAGCAAATTCAAATTAGTTGCCCTGAGGACGCCATTAAGGCAGGCGTCGTGTTAGCACCGGAGGACCGAAAAAAAGACGGGCTATGTACCAAGCTGAGCATCCGGCATAATATCGCTTTGCCCAATCTTGATTCTATTTGTGATAAACTCGGGGTGATTAATCGCAAAAAAGAGGATATGCTTTGCGACAGGGCAATTACCAGCCTTGGCGTTAAAACCACTGGCATAGAGGTGGATGCAGCCAATCTTTCGGGCGGCAACCAACAGAAGGTTGTGGTGAGCAAATGGCTGGTGCGCGACAGCCGGGTGGTGATCTTTGACGAACCAACCCGCGGTATTGACGTGGCTGCTAAAGTGGAGATCTATAACATCATTAATCAGCTCAAGCAGCAAGGCATTGCAGTGATGATTGTATCCTCCGAAATTCCGGAGGTTATGGGGATATCAGATCGGATTTTGGTGATGTGCGATGGGCGGATCACCGGAGAGGTTATGGCGCAACAGACCAACCAAAACGAAATTCTAACTCTTGCCACCCGCTTTGAAAAAAAAGTGGCAGGCGCTGTTTGAGAAAAGGAGTAAGGCAGGATGAAGCAACAATCCGCTCTGATGCGTTTCTTAAAAATTAGGGGAATGGGAACCGCCCTAACCGCCTTTGCTGGACTGATCATCATTTATCTGGCATTTGGCATAATTAACCCTACGGTGTTTTCCTTTCCAAACATGATGAATCTGCTACGTTCCATGTCCAAATACCTGCTGATTGGCATTGGGCAAAGCTACGTGCTCATCACCGGCAATATCGACCTTTCGATTGGCTCGGTGGTGGGCATGAGCGCCATGATTTCTGCTACGCTGATGACCCAAGGTGTGGCGGCACCCATTGCCATCTTAATTACAATTATAAGCTGCCTGATCGTCGGTGTAGCAAACGGGGTATTGGTGGGTAAGTTTAAGTTACCGCCCTTTATTGCAACACTGGGAACCATGTTTGTGGCCCGCGGCGTTGCTTACATGGTGAACGGTAATCGCAATACCGACGCCATTGCTTCAGGAATTGGAAAAGATTCTGCAGATCAGCTTCAAAACTTTTTTTATTACGGAAAGACGCTTGGAATATACAATACCTTTTGGATTTCAATTCTATTGTTCGTAATATTTTTCTTCCTGCTTTCAAAAACCCGCACAGGTCGGCACATCTACGCCATCGGTTCCAATGTGGACGCGGCTAAGCTTTCAGGCGTAAATGTGGAAATGACTACAACAAAGACCTATCTGGTCAGCGCCTTTTGCTCCTGCGTGGTCGGTCTTATTCTCTGCGCTCAGGCGGGTATGGGCAATATGGAAGCGGGCACGATGTACGAAATGTACGGCGTAGCAGCTGGCGTTATCGGTGGTATTTCACCGTTGGGCGGTACCGGAATTTTACTCGGGACATTGGCGGGGGCATCTGTGTGGCAAACCCTTGAAAACGGACTAAATATGATTGGTGCTCCGGTGGGCATACAGCGGATTGTCATTGGCGTCATTGTATCGTTTTCGGTGTTGTTGGATGTGGTACTGCGCCGCGGCAATTCCTTTAAGAAAAAGACTCAGGAAAAGACTTCGGTAAACGAGTAACAATCCCGCAGCAAAACTGCGGTTGTTAATATTAATCACCAATTGAGAACGCAATAAAATGGTGGTGCTGTTTTTGGCTCTGGCTAGACATACGAGACGAAAAAGACCGCCAAGTTTATGTGTCTTCAGTTTGTGTTTAGTATGAGATAAGCTAAATAAAGGAGGAATTAGTTTTGAGTAAAAAGATCGTGGCAATTCTCTGCACGTTGGCTCTTGTGGCTTCGCTGATAGGATGCTGCGGTGGTGCGCAGCCCAGCGTCAGCCAAGCAGCGTCGCAGCCTCAGAGCAGCAGTAGCGGCAGCAGCGGTGAAAGCACCGGCAATATCAAGATTGCGCTAATTACCATGGATTCCATTGACCAGCACTGGGTCACCCTTAACGAAGGCGCACAGAAAGCGGCTTCAGAGCTGGGTGTGACGGTGCAGTTCCTCTCCCCAAATACCAAGGACGACGCACAGCAGATTGAATGCGTCAATAACGCAGTAGCAGGCGGCTACAACGCCATTATTGTGGCGGCTAACGGCCCGGATGCCATTTCTTCGGCATTGAAGGAAGCAGCCAGCGCCGGTCTGAAGATCGTCTATGTGGACTCTCCTGCCAACGTTCCGGCCGAAGCGACCTTCTCCACCGATAACAAGGCGGCGGGCAAAACCGCAGGTGAAGAAATGCTCAAGGCTCTGAAAGCGGCGGGCAAAACTTCGGGCAAGATCGGCATTGTCAACGTCAACGCAGCCACCGACTCCTGCGTCAAGCGCGAAGAGGGCTTCCGCTCGGCGTTTGAAGGAAAGGGCTTTGAACTGATGGAAACCCAATACGGCGAGGGTGACGCGGCCAAATCCCAGTCCATCGCAGAAAACTACATCACCCAGGGTGTTGTGGGCATTTTCGGCGCTAATGAAGGCTCGACCACTGGCGCAGGCAATGCCATCAAGGCAGCAGGTGGAAAAGTTGTCGGCGTTGGCTTTGATAAGTCCGATGCCATCCTGAATTTGATTGCAGATGGTCATCTTCTTTGCACGATGGCCCAGAATCCCGACGTAATGGGTTACAAAGGTGTCAAGGCAGCGGTCTCAGCCTTAGAAGGCACAAGCCTTGGCGGAGCTGTTACCGATACCGGCGTTTCTGTTCTGACCAAGTAAATTAATATTAACCGGTGGAGCGGCTGAAAGGCTTTTACTTCCGCCAATAAACTCAAAAGACGCCGGTTGTCATGATCGGCGTCTTTTTCTTGAAAGGCTCTATGCATTGTGCTATGATCACTAATAGAAATATCGGAGGTTTACCATTATGAAACGCAGTGAAATTAACGCCGCGCTTAAAGAAATGGAAGCTTTTATTAAAGAACATCGTTTTGCGCTGCCCCCGTTTTGCCACTTTACGCCAGAGGATTGGCAACAAAAAGGGCATGATTATGATGAGATACGAGACAATCTGCTGGGTTGGGATATCACCGACTACGGGTTGGGTAACTTTCAAAAAATCGGTTTTTCCCTCATTACCATCCGCAACGGTAATTTGGCTTTGCGGGAGAAATATCCTAAAACTTATGCAGAAAAACTGTTGTATTTAAGCGAAGGGCAGTATTCCCCCATGCACTTTCATTGGAGCAAGATGGAGGATATCATCAACCGCGGCGGCGGCAATGTACTGATTCGGGTATATAATTCAACCCAAGATGAAGATTTGGACAAGATGAGCGTTGTTCACGTTTTTTTGGACGGGCGGGAACTTGTGGTACCCGCAGGTACACAAGTGCGGCTTACACCAGGTGAGAGCATCGCAATTCAACCCTATTTGTATCACGATTTTACGGTGGAGGCGGGCACCGGTCCGGTGCTGCTGGGCGAGGTCAGCCAGTGTAACGACGACAATTCTGACAACCGCTTTTATGAGCGAATTGGGCGCTTCCCCACTATTGAAGAGGACGAAAAGCCCTACCGCCTTCTCTGCAATGAATATCCGCCTGCAAAATAGAAAAGAGGTGGGCTTTATGTACGACGTAACGGCTATCGGCGAGCTTCTCATTGATTTTGCGACACTTGGTGCCGATAAAAACGGATACCCTACCATGGCGGCCAAACCCGGTGGTGCACCGGTTAATTTTCTGGCCGCGTTGACCGCCTATGGCAGAAAGACGGCCTTTCTTGGAAAGGTCGGCGCCGACACATTTGGAAAGTTATTGGTGGAAACCGTTAAAAACGCCGGTATTGAAACTGGGGGTATTATTGAGGACCCCGAGGTGTTCACGACTTTAGCGTTTGTCACTTTCGATGAAAAAGGCAACCGCAAATTCAGTTTTGCACGTAAGCCGGGTGCCGATACCTGCCTGAGCTTTGAGGAATTAGATCTCTCCTTTATCGATGCGACTCGGGCTTTCCACTTTGGCACGCTTAGCCTCACCGACGAACCGGCACGTACCGCCACACAGCGGGCGGTCGCTTACGCAAAGAAGAATGGCAAGCTCATCACCTATGACCCCAACCTTCGTCTTTCGCTCTGGCGCACCCCACAGGAGGCTGAAAAACAGATCCTCTGGGGTCTTTCTCAGGCAGATATCGTCAAAATCAGCGACGAAGAAGTGCGTTTCCTTTGGAATTGCGATGAGGATGAAGGTGCTACTCGAATTCTAACAGAGTACGGCGCCCAGCTCGCCATGGTGACACTGGGGCCAAAGGGCTGCTATCTAAAAAACCATCATGGCGCTGTGTTCTGCCCGAGCATCGACGTCAAAACCATTGACACGACCGGTGCGGGGGATATTTTCGGTGGTAGTGCGGTCAGTCTTATTTTGGAAAAGAACAAAGCTCCAGGCGCATTGACCCTCTCAGAGTTGGGGGAAATTGCGCGCTTTGCCAGCGCAGCTTCTAGTCTTTCCACCCGTAAAATGGGTGGAATACCCAGCATTCCCTCTATGCAGGAGGTTCTGAGAGCCATAGAGATGCATTTTTAACCCTCAATAGCGTAAAGCGTTTAGACATCAGGCAGCAGCAGGAGGTGCGCTATGCTTCAAGTGGTGATTGCAGATGACGAGGTAAGAGTCTGTCGTTTGGTGCAGATGCTGGTGGACTGGAATGCATTGGGCATGGAATTGGCCGGAATGGCCTCCAACGGTCTGGAGGCATTGGAACTGGTTGAGCAGGCAAAGCCGGATATTTTGATTACCGATATCCGAATGCCGGGCTGTGACGGATTGGAACTAATTGAACGTGCAAGGCAAATATCTCCGGAGTTGGAAATTGTAATCATCAGTGGATATGCGCAGTTTGAATACGCACAATCCGCCATTCGATACGGTGTTGGTGATTACTTACTCAAGCCCATCAAACAGGAAGCGCTAAATACCACGCTGAAGAAGCTTGCTGAGCGCTGCCAAAGCCGGGCGGCTTCATTCGTTGCCATGGAGGATCTGCGGCAGAGCAGCCAAAAAGATCATGACCGACTGCGTGGCCGCCTGATGGAAGACTTATTGCAGGGCAGGCTGGAAGCGCCTACTGTTGAGCAACTTAAAAACGAATACGGTTTTCCGGTGGGCACGGGGCTTTTTCAAGTATATATTCTCAAAATAGATTACATACCTGGCACGATTGAAAACGCGTCTCTTTTGGCTTTGCAAAGCAAGGTTGCCCAAGTGCTGGAACCGGCGCTTAAATCGTTTTACAATGTTGGGCTGTTGCAATTTTATCGGAGCACCGGCTATGGCGTCCTTCATTTTGAACCGCATCAAAAAAGTGCCATCCGCCGTGTACTGCGGGATTGTTTAAACCAGTTGGTGGCCCAACAGCTTTTTTATGGTTCGGTGGAATTTTCTTTGGCCATTGGCAAGGCGGTACAGTCATCCTTGGAACTGCCACAATCATTGCGCAGCGCCCGGTTGGCCATCTGCGGGCGACTGGTGGAAGGAACCGGACGACTGTTGGAGTCGGCGCCCAGCCCTTCCCCTTTAAGGATGCGGCAGGTTCTGGATAAATATAGCCATGGGATGGAACGGGCTGTGGACGCCCTGAGCGCCGACGAGGCGGATAGGGTGGTTGAAGATCTACGCCGTGCGGCAGTTCAGGTGCCCGATGCACGGGGCTATGAGCTGCTAGAACTAGTGCTGGCTGCCGGCCGAATGTTTGCAGTCAGGTTACATCTAAACGATCAATCCGATCCGGTAAAGGATTTTGCAGAGCACTGTGAGCTTTGCGGTAGTGCTGAGCGGCTTTTTGACTGCCTTCGATGCTTCCAGCGAAGGCAGTTGGAATTACTTTGGGAGCAGCAGGAAAATGAGGCTATCCGCCCTATTCGCATTGCAAAGCAATATATTCAGCAACATTATAATGAGCCCATTTCGCTGGAGGACGTCTGTGCCGCAACCGGCTTTAGCGTCAGCTATTTCAGCACCATGTTTAAAAAAGAGAACGGAGAAGGCTTCTCAAAATATCTCGCTTGGATACGCATTGAACAGGCCAAAACCCTTTTGCAGGATACTGGTTTGTCTATTGCGGAGGTATGTGACCGGGTAGGATATAACGATCTTAAACATTTCACAAGCACCTTTAAAAAGATAACCAGTCTGAATCCCGGGCAATACCGAAAACTATATGGGTAATTTGGGGCTTTAGAAAAATTTAGCCCTTTGCCCTTTGTTGTTTTGTGCCTGGAATAAAGCGAAAGGAATGGTCGAAAGTATGAACCGGTTCAGGTTGGGTTGGGGATATCTTTCCTTTCGTTTGGCTGTACTGTTCGCTTTTGGAAGTCTGGCGGCGCTGCTGAGCGCTTTGCTGCCTATTCCCTCTGTGATGCTGGTGTCAGGCTGGGTGATTTCGGCTTATATGGGTTGGGCGCTGGTGGTACGCCCATATTGGCGAATAGAGCGAATGCTGACTCTGTTTTTGGAGGGGTATCCAATTTCCGAAGCCGAGGAGGTACGCGACTGCGCCGTTTCGCCCGCCAATAAGCAATTGTTTGATCAGATGCGGGAGCTGTTAAGCCCCATGCAGCTTTTCCACATGAACAAACGACAGGCGCAGTATCTGGCGCTACAAAACCAGATTAATCCACATTTTCTTTATAACACGTTGGAAAGCATCCGCAGTGAGACGCTATTGGCTGGATTAAAAGAGGTAGCCGAGATGACCGAGTCACTCGCTACCTTCTTTCGCTACACCATTACCAAGGTGGAAAACTTAGTTTCGGTGGAGGAAGAGCTGCAAAACTGTGAGACCTATTTCAGTATCCAGCAGTATCGCTTCGGTGATCGGCTCCAGCTGGAAATCCGCTGTGCGCCCGAAGACAGGGAGGAAATCTACCGCTGCCGCCTGCCAAAGCTGACAATGCAACCCATTTTAGAAAACAGCATTATTCACGGTACCGAGCTTAAAGTGGGAACAGGGCATCTGACCATCTATTTAGAACGGACTGAAAAACGGCTGCTCATCCGCATTTCAGATGACGGTCTTGGCATGGATGAGGAGACGCTGATCAAGATCAACCGGCGTATGGGCAAAGGGAATTTTAACATTGCCTTGCAGGAGCAAGAAAAGGGCGGCCTTGCCCTTGCAAACGTAAATAACCGCATCCGGTTGCTATTCGGCGAGGAATACGGTCTACATGTCTTTTCCATCCCCGGTGCGGGTACAGATGTGGAAATTACATTGCCCGCCATCAGCAGCGATCGCGAGGTTCACAACAGCGAGGTGCTGTCATGAGGCGAGAAGTGCTGCGCATGGAGCGCGTATGCTGTCTGGAGCAAGACGTTATTCAACTAGAGGATTTTAATCTGAGCATATTTTCCGGGGAAATTATGGGCTTGTTGCCCTTAAATAACCATGGGCTGACCGCGCTGTTAAAACTGTTGCAATACAACACGCCGCTACGGTATGGCTATGTTTATTACCGTGAGGAACAGGTCAATACGTGGCGCACCGCAAAGCATCGGTACAACCGCATTGGATTAATTCAAAGTGAAAGCTGCCTTGTAGAAGATTTGACGGTGGTGGACAACATCTTTGTTCTGCGTCAGGGCTTTCAGCCCTGGCTAGTGCGCCCATCCATCCTGCGCAAACAGCTGTTGCCTTTTTTAGAGAGTATTGATATCTTTATTTCAGCCGACTCCTATGTGGGGGACCTTACCCCATTTGAGCGAGTTGTGGTGGCTGTGCTGAAATCAGTGGTGGCGGGCTATCGGCTAATTGTGCTGCGTGATATCAGCGCAAACCTTTCGGAAACCGAGCTTCGGAAAATACATCGTTTGCTTAACCATTATTCAGAACAGGGGTTTTCGTTCTTATATGTAGACTTCCATTTTGAAGAGCTATGCCAGGTGTGCCACAAGGTGGCCTTGATGTCCAATGGCAGAATTATTAAGATTCTTAAAAGTGACGCTGATACGCCGGAAGCCTTTGGGCATTATACTAAGGTTTACAGCGGCAAGGTTCGACCGCAGATTACCAAAAGTGCCTTAGCGGAAAAAGCATGTGCGCCTGTTTTTGAAATGGAGCATATTAGGGGCAATTCCATTCGCGATTTAAATTTTAAAGTGGGCGCTGGAGAATGTGTGGTCTTACAGGATGTAGACCATCAGATTTTTGGTGAGCTGCTCTCTATAATCAATGGAGAAGCCAAACCCAAAAGTGGCATCATTCGACTGGCTGGAAAACCGGTACTGCCCCGTCCAGGCGCGGAGATTGCAGTTATTCAGGAACTGCCAACCAAAAC
>JAEWNU010000271.1 GCA_023456995.1 Bacillota bacterium | reverse complement strand
TTCTCTTTGCGTCCTCAATATAAATATCCTTATAGTCAAAGCTCTGCATAGTTTTATCCTCCTTAATATGTCGTTTTATAAAAACAAAAAACGTCTTAATACCATTCCTTCTAAGGCCTAATGGAATGGTACTAAGACGTTTACCCGGCGGCAAAATATAATTTTATTTAAAATATCATACTTATATTGAAAAGTCAAAAAATTTTGATATAACAACTGATAATAGTAACGCCCCTGATGCAGCTTTTTGTATCGGGGCGTTGCTATTCGATTTTAGCGAATCAAGTTACCGACTTTAGGTGTTATCTAATAAGAGACTACTTATTAGAAGTATGAATCGCGCGCTTTTCTGCATTCAGGGCAGCTTCACGCATGGTTTCGGTAACAGTGGGGTGAGAGTGAATGGTCTCAATCAGCTCATCAAGGGTGGCCTCCAGTTTAATTGCCAAAGCGCCTTCGGCAATCAGGTCGGTAGCACGCGGGCCAATGATGTGCATACCCAGAACTTCACCGTACTCTGCACCGGCGATAATTTTAACCAGGCCTTCGCCGCCGTTGAGGATGAGCGCCTTACCGTTGGCGTTCATGGGGAACTTACCTACTTTATACTGGAGGCCTTTAGCCTTGCAGCGCTCCTCTGTGAGCCCTACGGAAGCGGCCTCGGGCATCATATACACACAGGTGGGGCAGGTGCTTTCGTCATAATAGGCATCCAAGCCGCAAATATTTTCAGCGGCAACTTCACCCATGGCAGAAGCAGTGTGGGCGAGCAATGCACGACCGAATACGCAGTCACCAATGGCGTAAACGCCGGGTACAGAGGTTTCCATCTTGTCGTTAACGATGATACGGCCCCGATCGTTATCAAGTTTACCAGCCTCCAAATTCAGGGAGGCGGTGTTGGCTCTGCGCCCGATGGCGACCAATACTTTTTCAGCCTCAAAGCTGACGATTTCGCCTGCTTTATTTTTGCAAACCACCTTGGCTCCGATGGGGGAAGTCTCTACGGACTGAACGGGGCATTCCAGATTGAACTCAATACCCATCTTCTTCATGTGATCCACACCGACCTTAGTCAGATCGCCGTCTAACATAGGAAGCATGGAGGGCATAGCTTCAATGACAGTAATTTTTGTGCCGAAGGCAGAGTAGGCGCAGGCAAGCTCCAACCCGATGACACCACCGCCAATGACAATCATGCTTTTGGGCAGTTTCTCCAAAGACAGTGCGCCGGTAGAATCGATGCAGTTGGGATTTTCCTTAATGCCCGGGATTGGCGGTACAGCATTAACGGAACCGGTGGCCACAATGATGGCATCAGCGGTCATTTCTTCGGTGCTGCCGTCGCTCTTTTTAACAGAAAGCTTCTTAGGCCCTATAAAGGAAGCCTCGCCGTCAATCTTTTTAATCTTGTTCATCTTGAACAGACCTGCGATGCCGCCGGTTAGCTTCTTGGATATCTCATTTTTATGGGCAATGACCTGTGGGAAGTTGACTTTAACGCCTTCAACCTCCACGCCGATTTCTTCGCCCTGCTCCTTGATATTTTCAATCATTTCCGCACTATGCAGCAGGCACTTTGTAGGAATGCAGCCCACATTCAGGCAGGTGCCGCCCAGATACTCGCGCTCAATGACGGTAACCTTGGCACCCAGCTGAGCTGCACGGATGGCGGCCACATAGCCGCCGGGGCCACCGCCGATGACGATAATACTGGTGTCACCGGCAGCTTTTTTGGCAGGCGAAGAAGCTGGTGCTGTTACAGGAGCAGATGCCGCTACAGGAGCCATACCGCCAACCATTTCACCGGGCTGACCAATATAGGCGAGTATTCCCATCACAGGGATATCGTCGCCTTCCTGCGCTACTATCTTGAGTAAAGTGCCCTCTGTCTCACTGATCACTTCATTGGTCAGCTTATCGGTGGTGATTTCAACAATCACATCACCGACCTTGACCACATCGCCTTCCTTCTTAATCCACTTCGAGACGGTACCCTCTTCCATTGTGAGACCGAGCTGGGGCATTTTCAATTCATAAGCCATGGGTTTTTCCTCCTGTTACAGCAAGATGCTCATGGGGTTTTCCAGCATATCCCGAAGATCCATCTCGAACTTCGCCACTACGGCGCCGTCCAGCAGACGATGATCCAGAGTCATAGACAACCGCATGACTTGCTTCTTGTAAATAGTACCCTCATCATCCATAGCCAGCTCGTCCTGAATAGCGCACACGCCCAGAATGGCGGCGTCGGGCTGGTTGATGATGGGTGTAAAGGTCTCAATGCCGAACATACCCAAATTAGACACTGAGAAGGTGGAGCCACGGTACTCATCAGGTGTGAGTTTGTTCTCCTTGGCGCGGGTAGCCAGATCCTTAGCAGTATCAGACAGCTGCTCCAGCCCCATTTTGTCGGCATCCCGAATAACGGGTACAATGAGTCCGGCATCCAGGGCGACGGCCATGCCTAGATTGACATGCGCACGCTGAATAATCTTGTCACCATCAAAACTCACCAGAATCTCAGGATGTGCGCGCAGGCACTTAGCGGTAGCCTTAAGGATAAAGTCGTTGACGGAATATTTCTTTCCGGTCTCCGCCAACAGCGTCTTGCGGAACTTCATGAGTTTGGTGACATCTACCTTGATGTTTTGAGTCACAGGCGGAATTTCGGTGTGAGATTTGAGCATTCTCTCAGCAACGACCTTGCGCATACCGGCCAGCTTCACAACGGTGTCACCTTCCATCAGCTCCAGAGAGGTTGCGGAAGGAGCTTTTTTCTCGGGAGCGGTCGCAGGTGCAGCGACGGTGGGGGCAGCGGCTACAGGGGCGGGGGCGGCCTTTGGAGCCTGAGCGGCAGCCAGAATATCCTTCTGAGTGATGCGGCCGCAGGTTCCTGTGCCTACAATATTGCTGTAATCAACAGACAGTTTAGCCGCAGTCTTGCGGGCCAGCGGAGAAATGCGGGTGCGCTTGCCGTCAGCCGCTGCGGGAATAGCTACAGGTGCGACGACCGCGGGCGCGGGGGCTATCTCAGACGCAGCAGATGCAACAGAAGCAGCGCCGCCAAGCGCCTCTCCGGGCTGACCGATGTAAGCCAGCAGACCCTTTACGGGGACATCGTCACCCTCCTGCGCCACAATTTTTAACAGGGTGCCTTCGTATTCGCTGGCCACCTCGTTAGTAAGCTTGTCGGTTGTGATTTCCAGAATGATATCACCAACCTTAACCTCGTCGCCTTCATGCTTGATCCACTGAGAGACGGTGCCCTCTTCCATGGTCAGACCAAGCTGAGGCATGATTAATTCATAAGCCATTTCAGTACCTCCTCACTTGTTCAGCACGCGCTTGACCGCCTTGACGATGGTCTCGGGATGGGGGAAATTCTCGTCCTCCAGCGTCGGGCTGAAGGGGGAGACGATGTTAAGGCCGCAGACGCGTTCTACGGGCGCATCCAACTCATCCAGCAGCTCTTCGGCAATCTGAGCCGATATTTCGCCGGCATAACTGCCGCGCTTAACTTCTTCGGAGACAATGATGACGTTGTGTGTCTTAGAAACAGACTTCACGATGGCATCCCAATCCAGCGGAACCAGTGAACGTAAATCCAGAACTTCTACATCAATGCCTTCAGCTTCCAGCGTTTTGGCCGCCTCCAGCGCAAAGTTGACCTCACGGCTCCAGGTAATGATGGTCAAATCCTTGCCCTCGCGCTTGACATCGGCGAGGCCTAGCGGAATGGTGTACTCCTCTTCGGGAATCTCTTCCTTACGGGCATACAGCAGTTTGTGCTCTAAAAAGATGACCGGATCGTTATCGCGAATTGCCGATTTTAACAGACCCTTGGCGTCCGCTGCGGTGCAGGGCGCGACAACTTTTAGGCCGGGGAAGTGGCAGAAGAAATTTTCTAAGGATTGCGAGTGCTGTCCGGCGTTGCGACGGCCTGAACCCATTGGCGCACGCAGTACCATCGGAACGGCGGTCTGACCACCGGTCATATAGCACATCTTGGCTGCTTGATTTAGCAGGGGATCGGCAGCCACGGTAGCGAAATCGTTATACATCAGCTCTACGACGGGGCGCATTCCGCGCATAGCAGCACCCACGGCCATGCCGCAGAAGCCTTCCTCAGAGATGGGGGTATCGATAACGCGGTTGGGGCCAAACTCCTCCAAAAAACCGGTGGTAATAGCGAACACGTTGCCCATGACGGCCATGTCCTCGCCCATGATAAACACTTTATCGTCGCGGACCATTTCCTCATACAGGGCTTCACGAATAGCCTTGCTGACAGTGATTTTTTTGCTCATCTTGCCACACACCTTTCGTTATCGCTAGAATACACCTCGGTAATTGCCTCGGAGGGGTCGGGATAGGGGGAATCCACCGAGAACTGGACGGCAGCATCCATTTCTTCATTGGCAGCTTTCTTAATCGATTCCAGCTCTCCCTCGGTAACACCCATTTCAATCAGACGTTTGCCCATTTTTTCGATGCCGTCGTTTGCTAAAGCGTTTTCCATATATTCTGAGGGGCGGTATACAGCGGGATCACCGCAATAGTGACCTTGATAACGGTACACCTTGGCCTCCACCAAATAAGGACCCTTTCCGCTGCGGGCATGCTCCATAGCCTTGACCATCGCTTCATAGACAACAACAGGATCGGTGCCGTCCACGATGGCGAAAGGCACATCATATGCCGCAGCACGGCTAGCCACGTCGGGTGTGTTGGTTAC
>JAEWNU010000270.1 GCA_023456995.1 Bacillota bacterium | reverse complement strand
TCTGAACAATCCAGTTGGTTAGATTGCTATGCTCGTCCACTTTCAAGCACCAAGTACCAAGTACGGTGGCGTCAAGATGACCGCCTCTGACGATAGAAAAGCTCGTAGCTGCAGCCGAGTTGATTACATCAACATTTTTTTGTTCGGCTCTGCGGAGGAAGAAAGACCTACAAATCCGTTTTCGGAATCTAGTCGCGAGATATGTTAATACAGCACACGTGCATCAATAAATCTTCACACAACTGAGAAGATATCGTTGTATTTTTTGTCAGGAATCACTGAAAGTGTATTGCGCGATAAAGGTTGCAGTTCAAAGGCGCTTGTTTTCAAAAATTTTCAGGTATTTGATTGGTAATAGTCCTTTTTGTGGCATGAAAATGCTCCCCTTTCGGTAGCAGTGTTTATTATCACTGTCTACTTCGTGGGGAGCATATTACAGGTGTCTTTAAAATCAGCTTTTATTCTACTGTTACCGATTTTGCCAGATTGCGGGGTTTGTCGATATCGCAGCCTCTTAAACGGGCGGTGTAATAGGCAATCAGCTGCAAAACCGTGACGGCGACAAACGGCATGAACATGTCATCCAGCGCATCAAGCAGCAAGAGTGTGTCGGCTACATCCTGTGAGACTGATTCGCCCTGTTTGGCAACTAACGTCACCACAGCGCCTCTAGCCTTTACTTCCTTAATGTTTGAGAGCATCTTGGGGATTAGCTTATCCTGCGTGCAAAGGGCGATGACGGGGGTGCCATTTGTAACAAGCGAGATGGTTCCGTGCTTGAGTTCGCCAGCCGCGCAAGCTTCACAGTGGATATACGAAATCTCCTTAAGCTTTAACGAGCCTTCACAGGCCAGCGCCCAATCCAGCCCGCGGCCAAGAAAGAACAGATCTTCACTTCTTTCAAAGCCCTCAGCAGCACGCTCAATGGCGGTCTGGCATGAGAATACGTTGCGAACAGCATCGGGGATAGCGCTTAGCGACGCGACAAGGGATGTAACCTCTGTCTGTGTCAGTTTACCTCTTTCAGCCGCCATAGAAAACGCGATGAGGTATAAAACAGCAAGTTGCACCGAATAAGCCTTAGTACTTGCCACAGAAATTTCAGGACCGGCATAAGTGAGTATGACGTGATCCGCCTCGCGAGCGATGGAGGAACCAGCCACATTAACAATTGCCAGTGTCGTGACGCCCAGCGATTTTGCCAGCCGCAGGGCTGCAAGACTGTCGGCTGTTTCGCCCGACTGAGAAATGATAATCACGAGATCCTGCTTGCCAACGATGGGCGAACGATAGCGGAACTCACTGGCCAAATCGACTTCTACCGGAACACGCGCCAGTTTTTCGATGAGGTTGCGCCCAATGAGACCGGCGTGCATCGCAGTGCCGCAGGCCACAATTTTAATTTGCGAAAAGCGGGAAAAGAAGCCCTCAGGCAGATGGTCATGCGCAAAGCAGGGCAGGTCATTTTTAATTCTGGGAGCCAGCGTGTGGCGTAGCGCGTCGGGTTGCTCGTGAATTTCCTTGAGCATAAAATGCTCATAGCCTTCCTTCTGGGCCTGGTCAACGCTCCAATTAACGGTTTGCACGGCTTTTTGGCATTCGTTGCCATCCAGGTCAAAAACGCGAATGCTGTCAGGGTTTAGCATGGCAATTTCGCCTTCGTTTAAAACAAAATAGCGGTTTGTATAACCGATGACCGCTGTGATGTCCGAAGCAAGGAAATTTTCACCATCACCGGGCGCTGCAATCAGCGGACCATCTTTACGCACAGCAAACAGTGTATCGGGGTGGTCGGAGAACATGATGACAAAGGCGTATGCGCCTTCAATTTTTAATAGCGCTTCCCGAATGGCGTCTATCGGATCACCGTGATAGCAATAATCGAGATAGCAGGCGGCAATTTCGGTGTCAGTCTGCGACAAAAAGGTATAGCCCTGATCTACCAGCAAAGTTTTCAGCGCCAGATAATTTTCAATGATACCGTTATGTACCAACATGACGCGCTCAGTGCCGTGAGGATGGGCGTTTTCGTCTGTGGGACCGCCGTGCGTTGCCCAGCGGGTGTGTCCCATGCCACAGGTGCCGCGTAAGGTATATTGCGTCAGCGCTGCCTTCAGATTATCCAGCCGACCCTCACGCTTAACGGTGACAAAGGCGTTATTTTCACTCACGAGAATACCAGCGGAATCGTACCCGCGGTACTCCAAACGACTTAGCCCATCCATAAGCACGTCGCTGGCGCGGCGGTGCCCGGAATATCCTATAATTCCACACATAGAAAATACTCCTATATTAATTATTAAGATGTCAAATTTTCAGTCCTTGTGCAGCCGGATTTGTCGCGCAGGTTACCCCGCGTTTTTGCCGCCTGCCTGACATTCCCAAGGAAGGGAACGGAGAAGCATCCGCCGAATTTTCGATAGCCTCTCTCCTCGTCTTCCGCCCTGTTTTGACGGAACTGGCGCTTTTTTCGCTTATTCTTTTTCAGACATCACCCCTCATATTATTTGGTTAATTTAGTTGTGCCAGTCACCTCCTTGATAATGATTTACAGCTATTATGGCACAAAAGTCACAAAACTGCAACCGTATTTATAAAAATGCCCCGCAATAGAATAAGTTGCAGGGCATTTTTATATAACATAACAAATTTCGGCTACGACTATCCCATATTATTCAAATGGGGATTCTCAAATGCCTGTCATTTTAGAATATTGACGAGTGTACCCAGATTTTCTATAGAGATCGAAACCTGATCGCCAGACTTTAACCACTTTTGGTTTTCTTGCGGATAACCGAGGATGACTCCGCTCGGCGTGCCTGTAAAAATGATGTCACCGGGCTTTAATGTCATGTATTGAGATGTATAGCTGATAATGGCTGCACAATCGAAAATCATACGACTTGTGCTAGAGGACTGGCGCACCTCTCCATTGACCGCACACTGAATCTCCAGATGATTAGGATTAATTTCGTCGGCTGTCACGATATAAGGCCCGACGGGTGCAAAACTATCGCAGGATTTTCCCAGCAGCCACTGTTGCGTCCTGAATTGCAGATCGCGGGCGGATAGATCGTTTCCGATAGCGTAACCAAAAACATAGTTGAGTGCTTCTTCCTTTGTTACATTAAAGGCTTCTTTGCCCATGATAACAACCAGCTCTGCTTCATAATCAAACTTTTCGGCTGTTTTAGGCAGATGAATTATTTGATTGTGAGCAGCTAACGCGTTATTAAATTTGCTGAATAATATCGGATGGGTGGGGAGCGTAATATTACACTCATTACCGTGCTCGATATAGTTAAAACCCACACACAAAATTTTTTCAGGATGTGTAACACAAGGCGCGTAGGTGAGATTATCTTCTGGTAGTGTAAAGGATGCTGCTTTTTCAAATTTCTCTAACGCGCGCAGACCGTCTTCACCGCTTGCAATTACCTGTTCAATTGTGGTTGGCATTTCATAATTACCGTTGCTAATCGAACCTTTTACTGGAATGATCCCGCGCTCGCTTTTAATTGCTAAACAGACTTGGTTACCCTCTTTGTAATTTAGTAATTTCATTTTGTGACACCATCCTTGCCTTAAGTCCATTTTATTTCGTGGCAGCAACGATACTTTGGATCGTGTGGTTTGATTACCATGTTGCGCCGTCACTTTAGGTTACAATTACTATACAATATTCAGTCAATTCGATCAACAAAGATTATTAAGCGTAGTGATATAAAGTAATTATAAAGACAGTGGTAATAACATCTTATTCTTGGGTAATTACTTTTGACACCATAATAAAATCAAAACAGCAGTATAAAACCCTCAGTGGGTGTTGTACTGCTGTTTTAAAATTAAAATTATTTGGGAACCGCCACGCCAAGCATCAGTTTAGCACATTTATATACGTCTCCGCAGCCAAGTGTCAGGACCAAGTCACCTTCCTGTGCGTTGGTCAGTACATATTCGGCTATTTCCTCGAAAGTTTCAAACCAGACGCTGCCCGGAATTTTAACCACGAGATCCTCGGTCGTGATACCGTAGGTGTTTACTTCGCGACCGCCCATAATGGCCGACATAACAACGTGATCGGCAATAGGCAGTACCTTTGCAAAATCATCGAGCAACATAGCTGTGCGGGAGAAAGTGAAGGGCTGAAACACCGCCCAGACGCTGTTATAGTCCAATGCCTTTGCGGCTTTCAGTGTCGCGGCCAGCTCGGCGGGGTGGTGGGCGTAATCATCGGCAATCGTCACGCCGTTTATCGTGCCCAGAATCTCAAAGCGCCGGTGTGCACCGGTAAAGGCCGAGAGTCCTTCTGCCAGTTTTTCAGGTTTGGCACCTGCTTCAAGCGCTGCAGCGCAGGCGGCTATAGCGTTTAGGACGTTGTGATGACCGGGTATATTCAGCTGCAGAGCAGTCACTTTTTTTCCGTTTTTTATTAGGTCAAAATCACAGCGTGAACCGTTTTTCCATGTGATATTTTCAGCGTAATAGTCGTTTTTATCCGAAAGGCCAAAGCTGATGAGCTGTTTATCAATGCCCTCCACGGCCTTGCGGGAGTTTTCGTCGTCGCCGTTATAGATGATGGTGCGCGAGGTCAGTTCACAGAAGCGGTGAAACGAACGGATGATGTTATCCAGCGTTTTAAAATAATCGAGATGATCAGCGTCAACGTTTAAGATTACGGCAATGTCCGGAGAAAGGTGTAAAAAGGTATCGACAAATTCGCACGCCTCCACCACCATATTCTGCGAAAGCCCCGCTCGGCCGCTACCGCCAATGGCGTTGACCTTACCGCCGATGACCGCAGAGGGATCAAGATTTGACGCCAGCATTAGATACGTGATCATCGAAGTGGTGGTCGTCTTGCCGTGGGTACCCGAGACGCATACACAGTTATTATAGCGGCGGGTGAGCAGGCCAAGCATCTCACTGCGCTCAATAATAGGAATGCCCCGTTCTCTGGCGGTAACTAGTTCGATATTATCCTGCATGATAGCAGCCGAATACACCACTGCATCCGCGGTTTGAACATTGGCGGCGTCGTGGCCAATTGTGACATGTACCCCCAAGGAGCGCTCCTGATCAATCGTATCACCGGGGTTGTTGTCAGAGCCAGATATGCTGTGCCCCTGGGCCAGCAGAATCTGCACGAGCGGGAACATGCCGGAGCCGCCTACGCCAATAAAATGTAAGTTGTGGTATTGCTTCAAGGTTTCTTCTGTAATAGCGGGCATCACTGCCACCTCCAAAAATCTTTGCCTGATGCTGTACTAGATTAGCTCAAGATCAGGATGGGATGCTTTTCAATCATAATTGTGGACGCGGGGGAATCTTTGTAATCCGTCACGGTCAATTTAAAGTGATTTTTATATAATACTAAAATTATAGCACGCAGGCAAAATAAAGTGAATAAATATTTTCCAATCTGCTGATAATAGCGGTGACAGGAGGGACAAAAATGAAGATTACCGACATCCGAATCAGAAGAATCTACGAAGAAAGCCGCTTGCGCGCACTGGTATCCCTGACACTTGGCGACGATTTTGCCATTCACGACATCAAGGTTATAGACGGGCCAGAGCGACTTTTTGTTGCTATGCCCAGTCGACGGGACGAACAGGGCAATTTTAGGGATATATGTCACCCCATCACAAGTGAGGCACGAAAAGAGTTAGAGGAGCGAATCCTCAAAGAATATCATGCACATATTGAGACGATGGAAAAGCGGGAACACGCATCTGACCACGCTGCTGAAAACTAATTTGCACCATTTTTCAATTCCCCCCATAGGATGAATTATTCTCATCATATGGGGGTGTTTTTATGAAAAATGAGCAATTTAAAGATGAATCGGTAACCGCAACAGATGAACAGGTACGACAATTAGTGCGCATTGCACGGTTAGAATCGGAACAGCCACTGGAGGGATGCAGGACACTCGTGTTTGGTACTAGTTCACAAGCGCAAAGCTTGTATGAAACGTTGAAGCGGCAGTGTGCAGCGGTGCGTGTGGCAGCCTCAGTCGCTGAGCTGCAAGAGGGTGACGGGCGGTTTGAACTGGCAATTATTCTTGAACCGATTTCGCACAGAGTGCTCGAAAATCTGATGGCGCCGGGTGGCGTTGCTATCGATGCCAACGTGCAGCGCAGCGGAGAGTGGGTTATGTACGATAAATCATTGAACTTTAAACGCATACGGGTGTTATCTCTGCTGGGCCGGCCTGCAAATGATGAATGATCATGATGTAAGTCACACATAATCATGCCAAAGTTTACTTGAACGCTTGCATTTAGACCTCAATTGATTGATATTAATCCAATTTGATGCAGGTCATTCATAATCATGCTGCATTTGCTTGATTTTTCGCCAACATCTGCTATACTGTACCTATAAAAAGCAGGAGGTGCTTTGTGTGCATAAAGATTTGATAAGTTTAATCACAAATATGATGCCGAAGCTTTCAAAGGGACAAAAGCAGATTGCTCGATATATTGTAGAACACTATGATAAAGCCGCTTTTATGACTGCAGCAAGATTGGGTCAGGCCGTCGGCGTCAGCGAGTCGACGGTGGTTCGCTTTGCGTCTGAACTGGGCTATGACGGCTATCCGCAGCTGCAGCGCTCGTTGCAAGAACTGATACGCAACCGTCTCACCACTGTTCAGCGTATGGAACTAACCGGTACACAAATTGGCGATGCCGACATTCTTAACCGCGTGCTGACGATGGATATTGATAAAATTCGACGCACGCTGGAGGAAGTTTCTCGCGAGGAGTTTTCAGCGACGGTCGATTCGCTTTTGACCGCACGCACCATTTATATCCTTGGCATACGTTCTTCTGCGTCCCTGGCGAGCTTTTTGGCGTTTTATTTTAACCACGTTTTTGATAACGTACGCCTTGTAACCTCGGCTTCCACCTCTGATGTGTTTGAGCAGCTTTTAAATCTTGGCAAAGGCGACGTGTTTATCGGCATTAGCTTTCCGCGTTATAGCAAGCGCACTCTGGCTGCTATGAATTTTGCCCAGGAACGCCAAGCCACTACCGTGGCCATTACCGATTCCAGTCTTTCGCCAATTGCAGAGCTGGCTAACCTGCATCTATATGCGCGCAGCGAGATGGCGTCGTTTGTTGACTCACTCGTCGCGCCACTGTCGTTACTAAATGCTTTGATCATTGCTGTGGGTATTAAGCGCAGAGAGGAGACCAGCCGCGCTTATTCGGAGCTTGAACGTATTTGGGAGCGCTATGAGGTTTATACCAAGGCTGATGATAATGATCGCTCATGAATGAAAAGTTTGATTTTATTGTTGTGGGTGCGGGCGCTGCCGGTCTGATGGCGGCGGGGCAGGCGGCGTCAAAGGGCGCCCGTGTGCTGCTGCTGGACAAGAATGCGCGCGTCGGGCGCAAAATTATGATTACTGGCAAGGGTCGCTGCAATGTGACCAATAACTGTACGCGAGATCGCCTTATCGAGTCGATGCGCCGCAACCCACGCTTTTTATACAGCGCTTTTGATGCATTTACGCCGCAGGATGTCATGCACTTTTTTGAAGAGCGCGGGGTGCCGCTTAAGACCGAGCGCGGGGCGCGGGTGTTCCCTGAATCGGACAAGGCGGTTGACATTGTCGACGCGCTGGCTGGTTTTGCTAAAGAAAACGGTGTCGTGTTTCGCCAGAACCGCGTGACTGCGCTGAACTGGGAAGACGGGCGAATTATTGGTGTCCAAACGGCGGACGGTGCGCGCTATAACGCGCGAGCGGTACTACTAGCTACTGGTGGCAAAAGCTATCCGCTCACCGGTTCAACTGGTGACGGCTATAGCCTTGCCGAGTCGGCGGGGCATACCATTATGCCGGTTGCACCGTCGCTTACCGCTATTGTCACGTCGGACAAGTGGTGCGCCGAGTTGATGGGCCTTTCACTTAAAAATGTAACGCTTACAGTTAAGAAGGGGAAACGACAGACTGTTTCTGAAATCGGAGAGCTGATGTTTACCCACTTTGGCATCTCTGGTCCTCTGGTGCTAACCGCTTCCAGTGAGATAGAGGGCGATGCCTCCGAATACACCATGACCATCGATCTGAAGCCTGGGTTGGACATGCAACAGCTCGATAATCGTCTGTTGCGCGACTTTGATTCAATGAAAAACCGCGCCTTCAAAAACGCGCTTGACCGACTGCTGCCCAAAAGCCTGATTCCGGTCTTCATCCTGCAATCGGGTATTGATGGGGAAACGCAGGTGAATGCCATTACAAAAGCACAGCGTCAAAAGCTTTGCGAAACATTTAAGGCCTTTGCTGTTCGGCCAGTTTCACTTCGGCCGATTGAAGAAGCGGTTGTCACGCGCGGCGGTGTCAAGGTGACAGAGGTGCAGCCGAAAACCATGGAGTCAAAACTGGTGCATGGTTTGTTTATTGCAGGCGAATTGTTGGATGTGGATGCTGTCACCGGCGGATTTAACCTGCAGATTGCCTTTTCGACAGGTTACCTTGCAGGAATTTCTGCCGCAGCGCAGATTATGGCGGCTAAAGAGGGGAATAAATAATGAGAAAAACAACTGCTATTGCCATTGACGGTCCGTCGGCGGCCGGCAAGAGTACAATTGCGCGCGGTCTGGCACAAAAGCTGGGTTTTATTTATGTCGATACCGGCGCACTCTACCGGTCTATCGGGTATTATGCGCATCATCGCGTTTCGGATACCACCGACGCGACACAGGTGGTGCCGCTGTTGCCTGAGATCAACATTGAGATGAAATATGTTGACGGTTTGCAGCGTATGCTGTTAAATGGCGAGGATATCACCGAAGGGATACGTCTGCCGGAGATGTCGATGGCGGCCTCCAATGTGTCGGCCATTCCAGCAGTGCGCAGCTTTTTGCTGGATTTGCAGCGCGATCTGGCAAAGGCGCACAATGTCGTAATGGATGGGCGCGATATCGGCACTGTTGTGCTGCCCGATGCCCAAATAAAATTCTTCCTGACAGCAACTCCGGAGGCGCGTGCGCGCCGCCGCTTTTTAGAGTATCAGGAAAAAGGCCAGACTGTAGATTTTGAAACAATTTTAGCCGAGACCAAGCAGCGCGATTATAACGATTCCCACCGCAC
>JAEWNU010000269.1 GCA_023456995.1 Bacillota bacterium | reverse complement strand
TGTTCACACCGCCCAGGGCTATGAGCGTCGAAAATATTTTAGGCTTAATACAAACGTAATGGCGACTGCCGTTTTGCAGCACGAGGATTGCACAGAGGCTGATGCTGAAGAAGACACCATGACGCTGGCACTTTACGATATCAGCTTGGGCGGTATCCGAATCAGCAGTGATAGAAATCTAAATCCGGGTGATCTATTGCTGACAACCTTTCAGTTAATGGATAAAAAGATGGAGTTTTGCTGCCGAGTATGCCGCGAAATTGCTACCAGGAGGTCAGCGCCCGGTAAAAAGCAGTACGGCTGCGAATTTGTCAGCTTTTCAAACCGACAAATAGACCAACTATGTAATATTTTGTTTAAGTTGCAGCGTATTGAAATTCAAAACCGCAAAAAAAACCGCTACGATTAAACAAGGGTTGGTATGGGAGTAGGAGCTATGAAGGACTGGTCGAAAACAAATACAAATCTTCTTTCTGGCATTAACCCGGATGATTTGGTTTTTGCCTTGGATATTGGCACCCGCAGTATTATTGGTCTGGTCGGCTTAATGCGCAATGACCGGTTCCATATTGTGGCCGCTGAGGCGGTTGAACACGAAAAGCGCGCCATGATTGACGGCCAGATTGAAGATATCGACGAAGTCGCTGCCGTGGCAGGGCGGGTAAAGGCTTCTTTAGAAGGTCAGTTGGGCTTTACGTTACACAGGGTTTGTGTAGCTGCGGCAGGGCGTGCGCTTAAAACCAACACTGCTGAGTTTTCTATGACCGTCTCACCTAAGCAGGCCATCAGCAAGGAAACCGTCTATGAGCTGGAAATGGGTGCTGTAAGTCGCGCCAGCGAAGCGCTGGCCGAGGCGGAGGGTGATTTTGAATTTTATTGTGTCGGCTATTCGGTTAAACGATTTTATTTGGATAATTATGCTTACTCAACTATTATCGGGCACAAGGGTAAGGAAGCGCGCGTGGAGGTTATCGCTACCTTTCTCCCCAGCGAGGTGGTCGATTCGCTTTCGGCTGCTATGAGAAAAATTGAACTGGAAATTGATTTTTTGACACTGGAGCCAATTGCTGCTATGAATGCAGTTATCCCAGCCGAGCTGCGGCTGTTAAATTTAGCGTTAGTGGATATTGGAGCGGGCACTTCAGATATTGCAATATGCGAAGAGGGCAGTGTCACCGCTTACACCATGGCCACTGTGGCGGGCGATGAAATAACCGAAGAAATCATTCGTAAATATTTGGTCGATTTCGCGACAGCAGAGGGTATGAAGCACCTTTTGAGTACCGATACTGATGAAATTGCCTATAGCGATATTATTGGTTTTGATTACACAGTACCCCGCGAAACATTGCTAGAATCAATCGGTGTCGCCATCGACACCCTTAGCAAGGTTATTAGCGAAAAAATACTGCAGGCAAACACCCGCTCTCCCGCCGCAGTTTTTCTGGTGGGCGGCGGCAGTAAAGTGCCCACACTCTGTGCACTGGTTGCGGACAGGCTGGGCATAGACCAGCGCAAGGTCGCGGTCGGCGGCAACAACTTTATGAAGCGTGTGATGACCGCCAATCAGGATTTACAGGGCCCGGAATATGCAACTCCGCTTGGTATTGCACTCACAGCAGCTGCTGCTGGAGAAAACCGCGGTTTTTCAATTACCCTCAACGGCGAGAAAAAACAGCTGTTTCGAAGTACGGTGATGCCTCTCATGGATGTTTTGTTGCTATGCGGATATAAATATGGCGATGTGCTAGGTAAAAACGGGCGCAGCATCGAATATGAGCTCAACGGTAAACGCTGCATCGCAAGGGGCAGCTATTTGCAGCCCGCGGAGCTTCGTTTAAACGGTGAACCCGCCAGTATTTCCAGCTCGGTCAAGAGCGGCGATGAAATTGAGGTTGTTTTAGCGCAGAGCGGTATGGATGCCACGCTAAACATCGATCAGCTTGCTGTGCTTGATGAAAACGTTGCAGTTTATTACCACGGTTCGGCTGTCGAGTGCGGCTGTGTTGCAACCATAAATGGTCGGCGTGCAGTGCCGGGGCAACAGATACATAACAAGGATCGAATTGAAGTTTTAACCATTAAGACACTGGAGGATCTAATCGCGCACCTCGGCATCAATGAGCAAGATTTGGTTTTTTTAGTGAACGGTTTGCCCCGGCCTAAAACATACCAACTAAAAAATAATGATGCCATTATTTCCTCAACAGCACCAGCGGTTGAAGAGCAATTGCCGCAGCAACATTCGGCCAAAATGCCCACGCTGATAACAAATCAGCCCTCTATAGTTACAGCAGCTACTGGCTCACCGCTGATTACAGCTACTGCACCGCCGACGAATCAACCCGCCGCTAGTGCAAGCGACTCTAATGTCGCAACGCCGCTACCCATGCCGGTTGTAGAGGCGCTGGAAGTTACCGTTAACGGTACCAATCGAATACTGCCGCCAAAGTCCGACGGTGGGATTTACCAATTTTTGGATATGCTCAACTTGGTAGATATTGACCCTACTAAGCCTCAGGGCGATATCGTGCTGCTTCATAATGGCGTGAGTGCATCTTATATCGAACCCATTTCAAACGGCGACAAAATCGATATTTACTGGGCCAAGCGCAATTGACCCATGGCTTGATTGTTTAGTCAAGTAACATCGATTGCACTGTATCTGAAAATTAAAAATATCTTGGTTTTAAAAACAGTATAGTATATTAATAGTCGGAATTTTATTCGTTATCAATATATTGCGATATAGTAATCTTCGGGAGGAACCGTTATGCAAATGAATGTGGTTCGCCAGCCAATTATGAGCGACCGCAAAGAGCTGCTCGGATATGAGCTGCTTTATCAGGACAACCGCGCAAGCCTCTACAACCAAGGGGATACCTTGGCCGCCAATGCCATAGAAGGTTTTTTGACCCAGCTGGACAGTAACAGCTTTATGGACAGCAAGACAGCGTTTATTCCCTTTACGCCTAATCTTCTGCTGCGCAGAGTCCCTCGAATGTTTAACCCCCACAGCCTTGTCATTGAGATAGATGATAGTGCGGCAATCCACCCGGATGCGCTGCGCGAGATTATCAACCTCAAGCGCACTGGGTATCGGATTGCTATGAGGGGCTTTGAGTTCTCTCCTCGCTTTTTCTCGTTACTAGGTGAATCTGACTATTTAAAAATTGATATGAATACGCTGGATGAAACCACATCTAGTGCTATTGATATTGCAAAAAGTTTTAAGAAAAAGGTTATCGCCTACAATGTTGACACCCCCGAAAAATATCAGCAGGCCAAGGCATTGGGCTGTGGTTACTTTCAGGGTACAGCCGTTTCGCAGGCCTTTAGCTCAAAGATGAATCGTCTTGATCATCTACAGAGTAACTTCTTTCAGCTAATGATCGCTGTCACAAGGGATGAACCCGATGTTGACGAAATATCAACTATTATCTCACGCGATGTTACATTAGCATTTTCATTAATTCGATTGGTCAACTCGGCTTATTTTGCCCTTCGTAACCGGGTCCGCTCGGTAAAACAGGCGTTAGTCGTACTGGGGTTAGGCCAGCTTAAGCAATGGGTTTATCTGCTGAGCTTTAAGCAGAGTGACGGCGACCTTTCTGCCGAAATTATTAAGACCTCCTTTTTACGCGGCAGCCTGTGCTCAGAGCTTTCGCAATATGCCACACGGCTAGACATGGCCAAGTCCGACGCTTATTTGTTGGGCATGTTTTCAACGCTGGATGTTCTGCTTCAAATTCCGCTTGAAGAAGCGCTTAAAGAGCTTCCTATTATTGATGAAATTAGCAATGCACTTCTCAATAAAACTGGCCCTGCCGGCACCTTGTACCGCCTAGTTCTTGCTTATGAGGCCGCTAATTGGTCAGCTGTATCGAAATGTGCTGAAGATCTGGGCCTTGATAGCAATATTGTTGCACAAAAATATTTGGAATGTGTCGAATCGGTCAATTACACATGGAATAGTTTGCAACGCCCCTTTTCTGAGGAATAGGTTTAGTCTATATAAAAAGAAGCCCTTCATTTAAAAGAAGGGCTTCTTTTTTAGTGACTTATCTCATGCGATGGATGTGCCTTAATAGCTAATATCGCTTGAACTAAGGCCGTAGCCACCTGCGCGGCCCGTTCCCTCTCATGTAAATCTCGAATATCAGGATCAGCCTCAATCACATACAGCGGCGGAAGCTTGTTTAGCGCGATGGCCAAAACGTCTTTGCGGCATCTATCACAGGTGCAGCATTTAAACTTTTTTAAGGCCGCATCCAACCGTTTTTCCACAAATGCTTCCATTAAGTTGACCAACGGCGGTTCGGTGGATACCGTGGCGGTTTGTATACTGAGCGGTGCAGCCT